>JAEUIK010000136.1 GCA_016793185.1 Planctomycetaceae bacterium
AAACTCGCGGACAGTCGCGACGAGAAACTCGCCCCCCCAGATCGTGCCGTCGGGTCCGTAGCCCGTTCCGTCCCAGGCGACTCCCAGCACGCGGCGATCCAACCAGCCCGCCTCGATCATGCCGGCGACAACATGTGCGTGATGGTGCTGGACGGCGCAGCGCGGCAGTCCCAGCTCTGCGGCCCACCGCGTGGTGAAGTACTCCGGGTGCAGATCGTGCGCCACCTGCGTGAAGTCTGCTTCGTAAAGCTGCGCCAAGGCGTGGAACTGATGGGCGTAGCGGGCGCGTGTCCCTTCGCTCTCGAGATCTCCGACATGCGGCCCGAGGGCGGCTTGTCCGCCGTTGCACAGTGCGATCGCGGCCTTCTGGTGCCCTCCGAGTGCCACGACGGGGAGGGTCGCGGGAACTTCCAGCCGCAGGGGTGCGAGTCCACGCGCCAGGCGAATCGTCGCCCGCCGCCCGGCGATGATCCGCACGACACTGTCGTCGATCGGGCGGAGCACCTCGCGATCGTGATGCAACCAGGCGTCCGCCACCGAGGCCAGTGCGGCTTCCGCGCTCTGCGGTTGGTACTCCAGTGGCTCGCCATCGTGGTTCCCGCTGGTGACGACGAGGGGAAGACCGCACCCTCGGGCGATCAAGGCATGCGCCCCGGTCGCCGGAAGCATCACTCCGACGGTATCGAGCCCGGGGGCCACATTGGCCGCCAGCGTCGCGTCGGCGCGTCTCCGGACGACGACGATCGGATTGGCGGCATCAGTCAGCGCGGCGCGTTCATCCGCATCGAGCCAGGCCAGCGCTTCGGCGTCGGCGAGTGCAGGCACCATCACGGCCAGCGGTTTGGCCGGCCGACGCTTTCGCTCGCGCAGGCGTCCGACCGCCTCGGGCGAAGTCGCATCGACCAACAGTTGGTAGCCGCCGACGCCGCGCAACGCCAGGATCTTGCCCGCGGCCAGCAATCGGACGGCTCCCCGGATCGCGGCGCTCCCCCGCTCGGGGCGGCCGGTCCCCGCCAGGCGCAGCTCGATCTCGGGCCCGCAGGCTGGGCAAGCGTTGATTTGAGCATGAAACCGCCGGTCGCCAGGATCGCGGTATTCGCGCCGACAAGTCGGACACTGCTGGAACGAGTCGAGCGTGGTCGCGGCGCGGTCGTAGGGGAGCGCGCGCAGCAGCGAGTACCGCGGCCCGCACTCGGCGCAGCTTGTGAGCGCATAGCCCGCGCGGCGATCGAGCTGGCCTTCGACCTCCGCTCGGCAGGCATCGCAGATCGCACGATCGAGCGGCACCGCCACGCGCAACGGCCCGGCGGCCACTGACGGCACAATCCGAAAGTCGGGTGCGCCTGCGGGTTCGGCACGGACCGCTTCGAGTTCGCGAAGCGCCGCGCCCGCGGGGAGTACGGCGGGAACTCCCGCTCGAAACCGCGCGACCGCGCCGCTGCTTCCTTCGATCTGCAGCGCGACGCCTTGCGGCGCGTTCGCCACCCAGCCCCGCAAGCCAAGTTCGATCGCCAATCGCGCTAGCGCCGGGCGGACACCTTGTCCCTGCACGCGTCCCCCGAGCAGCAACCGCTCGGCGACGATCGCCTCCGGACCGCCGCCGGCGCTCGAGACAGCGGCATTGGTGCGAGCAAGGTCAAGCCCGGGCATGGGACGTTTCTCTCAACAGCTGCGCGCGGCACGCACACAAGTAATCGGCGAACTCTGCTATGCCGGCGCCAGATTGCGCAGAGACGGGCCAGGTTGTGAGCAACGGCTGCAGGGCTGTTGCGTCTTGCACGGCGGCGGCCACCGAAAAGGGAACCAGCGGCAGCAGATCGATCTTGCTGATCACCAGCGCCTGGCTGGTGGTGAACGCCTTCGGATACTTGGCGGGCTTGTCGTCCCCTTCGGTCGTGCTGAGCACGACGACCCGCAGATGCTCGCCGAGATCATGCGCGGCAGGGCAGATCAGGTTTCCCACGTTCTCAACAAAGAGGAAGTCGAGCGCCGGCGTGTCGAGCGCTTGCCAGCCGCGCTGCACGAGGGCGAGCTCCAAATGGCATGCGCCGCCGGTCGTGAGCTGCACGGCGGGGAGATGGGGGGCGAGACGCTCGGCATCGCGATTCGTCGCGATATCGCCGACCAGCACTCCCGCACTCCGCGCGCCTTGCCAATGCTGGGCCAGCGCGACGAGAAGACTCGTCTTGCCCGACCCTGGCGACGAGAACAGATTGACGACCAGCGTTCCGCGCGCTGCCAGCGCGGCGCGAAACTCGTCGGCGGCCAGCCGGGCGGGGGCGTGCAAATCTCGCTGGATGGTCAGGATGCGCGTCATGGTACGGTCGCCTTCCGGGTCTCGTCGAGCACGATCGACTCGAGCCACAGCTCGGTGCCGCGCGCGAAATGCGTGTGCGGCGATCCGCACTGCGGACACGCGCGGCGAAAGTCGGCCGGCTCGAACTCACCGCTACATTGCTCGCAAACCGCGGCCAAGGGAATCGGGTGAATCACGAGGCGCGCATACTCCAGTCGCCCAGGTCCTTGGAGTTGCGCGAAGGCCGTGCGGAGGCACTCGGGCTCGTAGCCCGACAGTTCGCCGCAGCCGAGGTGAATCTCGACGACGTCTCCCAACTCGGCGGCGGCAATCAGCTCCACCTCGCGCAATAGGGTCCGGACGATCGACAACTCATGCATACTCGAGCACCTCGCAAATCCGCTCCGCGATCCGCGGCACCGCGGCGGCCACGCGCGGCGAGAGAGGCGCACCCGGCTCGGCCCGCTCGATCGAGACGCCCCACAGGATCACCTCGCGCGGCAGGGTTCCGAGTTCCGCGGCCAACCGCAGCGCGGCCGGGAGCGAAAGACTGTGCGTCGAACCAAAGCCCGCGCTTTCGATGGCTGGATCGGGAAAGCTCCACTGCGTTAACTGTCCTCCCGGCTCTGAGGTCAACCAAGCGTCGCACAGATGAAGCCGGTCGACGCCGGCCAGCCAGTCGAGCAGATCGGCCGGCGCCGCGGCCGTGCGGACGCGCACCTGGTCGCCGGCCCGCTGCGCGACCGCCGCGGCCACGCTCCAACCGACGCGATCGTCGCCGTGCGCGCTGCCGATTCCCACCAAGAGTACCGAAGCTGAATTCATTGCCGGACCCAGTTCACCTTGAGAAAGTGCGTCGAGCAACTGATGCAAGGGTCGTACGAGCGGACGAGCCGCTCGCACGCCAGGGCAACCTCGTCGTCTGGCAGCGCGAGGATCTGCGGCAGATAGTGGCGCAGATCCTCCTCGATGCGCGCCTGGTTCTGCGAGGTCGGCGGTACGATCGTCGCCCGGGTGATCAGGCCTTCATTATCGATCTCGTAGCTGTGGTAGAGCAGCCCGCGCGGCGCTTCGGTGGCGGCGCAGCCGCGCCCCGCGCGCGGTTCGTAGCGGACCCGCGGCTCAGAGTCAGGGCGATATGCGCGGAGGATGCCCAGCGCCTCTTCGAAGGCATGCACGACTTCCACCGCCCGGGCGACAATTCCCTGGTACGGATTGCAGCAGGGCGTTGCGAGCCCCAGTTCGTCGGCCAGCGCGCGGGCCAGCGGCGCAAGCTGGTCGCGACAGTGATTGAGCCGGGCGAGGGGTCCGACCAGGTAGGTGCCCCCCGTCGCGCGGCGGACCGCTTGCAGTGCCGTCGAATGGGGAACCTGTCGCTCCGTAAACTGCTGTTCGAATTCGGCGACGTCCAGCAACAGACCGTCGCTGGTGCGCAGTGAGCCAGCGCACAAGGGATATTCGTCGGGGTGCCAGAGCGAGACGAAATCGTAGGGTTGCTCGAAATCGGGAAACTCGAACGCGGCCACCCACCGCGCCGCAGCCTCCGCGGCTTCGAGCCCCCGGGCAAAGTCGTCGACGAGCGCCGCGAGCTCGGTGCGCCGGGGAAGTCGATAGAACCCTCCCACCGCGACATTGACGGGATGAATCGCCCGCCCCCCCAAGACCTCCAGGAGCCGGTTGCCCAGTTTGCGGAGTTGCAACCCCCGCTGGATCGCCTCGGGGTGCGACTTGGCCAGCTCGAGCCCGCTGGCGCAGCCGAAGAAATCGGGAGCGTGCAAGAGATGCACGTGCAGCGTGTGGCTCTCGATCCATTCGCCGCAGTAGAGCAAGCGCCGCAACGGGCGCAACGGCGGCGGGATCGTGATACCCAGCGCCTGCTCGAGGGCATGCACGGCGCTCATCTGATAGGCGACGGGGCAGATGCCGCAGATCCGCGCAGTGATATCGGGCGCTTGCTCGAGGGCCTTGCCGCGGAGCAACGCTTCGAACAACCGCGGCGGCTCGAAGATCCGGAGCTCGACGCCCGTCACTGCGCCGTCGCGCACATGAATGGAGAGTCCCCCTTCCCCCTCAACGCGGGTTATGGCCGCCACCCGGATCGTGCGCAGTTCATCCATGCGGCGCGCCTCCCGGAGGCGGCAACTCCAGCCGGTCGCTCTCGGCGCGAATCTCGGCGGCATAACCGTTGAAGCTGCTCCGCAGTTGGACGATTGTCTCGCGGGGCGTCGCGCCGTTGGCGCCAAGCTGCGCCGTCAGGCTCGCGAGGTTGGGTTGCGCGCAGGGGCCGTAGCAGCCGTAGCAGCCCCGGTCGTAACTCGGGCAGATCGCACCGCACCCGGCGTGAGTCACCGGACCCAGGCAGGGGACTCCCTGCGCGACGACCACGCAGACCGTCCCGCGCCGCTTGCAGTCGAGGCACACGCTATGAGCCGGCAGCCGGGGGCGACGCCCTGCCAGTAAGGCCTGCAGCACCTCCAGCAACTGGTATTTGTCGATCGGGCAGCCGCGCAACTCGAAGTCGACGCGGACATGCGCCGAGATCGGCGTCGAAGTCGCCAGGCTCTCGATGTACGACGGCGTCGCATAGACCGCGCGGAGGAATTCCGCCGAGTCCCCCCAATTCCGCAATGCCTGGATTCCGCCGGCCGTCGCACAAGCGCCGATCGTCACCAGGTACTTCGCGTCGCGGCGCACTTGCTCGATCCGCGCCAGATCGTCGGGGGTCGTGATCGAACCCTCGACCAGGGCGATGTCGTAGGGCCCCGGCTCCACGCGGCTCGTGGCCTCGAGGAAGTACACGATGTCGAGCCGGTCCGCGACCGTCAGCAACTCGTCCTCGAGCGACAACAACGACAGCTGGCAACCGTCGCACGAAGCGAACTTGAACACCGCAAGTCGAGGGCAGGCAGCCATGCTAGAGTCCCTCCACGTCCAGGAATGGCGCGATCCGATCGGAACGCAGGACCGGGCCATCCTGGCAGATGAAGGCGGGTCCGAACTGGCAATGCCCACACAGTCCGACCGCGCACTGCATGTTGCGCTCGAGCGAGAGCCAGATCCGCTCGGCAGCAATGCCGCGCTTGAGCGCGCTGCGGATCGTGTAACGCATCATGACCTCGGGACCGCAGATGAACATGATCGCCCGCGCGGGATCGAACCCGGCGAGCCGGTCGACCAACAGCGGCACGACCCCCACGTTGCCGGTCCAGTCGGGCGTGGCGCGATCGACGGTCGTCTGCGCGGCGAGTCCGCTGCGCTCCCACGCGCTCCGCTCGCCCGGGTAGAGCAGCGAATCGGCAGTCCGCGCGCCGAGCAGCAGATGGATGCGCCCCCACCGCTTGGGCTCGGCGAGCAAGGCGTGGATCGCCGGCCGGAGCGGCGCCAGCCCCAGCCCCCCCGCGACGACGATCACATCGCGGCCGGCACACTCGGTCAGGGGCCAACCGGCGCCATACGGGCCGCGCAGTCCCAGCTCCGCCCCCACCGGCAACTGCGCCAACGCCCGGGTGACGCTGCCGGCCGCCCGGATCGTGTGGTCCCAGGTTCCCTGCTGCTCGGCGCCGGCGCTCAAGCTGATGGCAACTTCGCCGACGCCCGGCAAGTACAGCATATTGAACTGTCCCGGTTGAAAGGCGTACTGCGCGTGCCGCTGGGCATCGACCAGGCGGAGATGATAGGTCGCCACGCCCGGCACTTCGGGCGTGACGCGTGCAATCCGCGCCCGTTGCGCCAACCAGGGATTATCCGCAATCGCGGCCGCGGCGGTTTTCATGCCGGCTCCTCGCGAATCGCGGCCACTTCTTCCGTCAGGTCAATCCCCACCGGGCACCAGGTGATGCACCGCCCGCACCCGACGCAGCCCGAGACGTCGAACTGATCGATCCACGAAGCGAGCTTGTGGGTGAGCCACTGCCGATAGCGCGCGCGGATCTGATTGCGAACGATGCCTCCGCTGAGATAACTGAAATCGACGTTGAAGCACGAATCCCATTCGCGCTGGCGCTCGACGTGCTCGCCGGACAGATCGCCCACCTCGCGCACCGAGCTGCAGAAGCAAGTGGGGCAAACCATCGTGCAGTTGGTACACGACAGGCAGCGCTCGGCCACCTGCGACCAGCGAGGATGCTCGAGGCTGCCCAGCAGCACCTGGCGAATATCGGTCGTGTCGAGCTGCTTGGAAACTTGCGCGACGGCCTGCTGCCGCACGGCGGCAGCCTCTGCGAGCGCTGCCTCGTCGGCCGGTCGCAGGGGGAGGCCGGCCGCCAGCGCTGCGCCGCGCGGCGTGCCAACCTCGAACAGGAAGGCGCCGGCCAGCTCCGTCAGCAGCAGATCGAACCCCTGTCGGCAGGCGGGCCCCGTGTTCATCGACGCGCAAAAGCAGGTGCTGGCTGCCTGGCCGCAATCGACCGCCACGATGAACGCCTCGGCGCGCCGGCGGCGATAGATCGGATCGGCGTACTGGGCATGAATAAAGGTCCGATCCTGGACGGCGATGGCTGCCAGGTCGCACGCTCGAGCGCCGAGAAACGCGTACGGAGGTTGTTGATCGTCGACCGTGCGCAACTCCCAACCCTCCGCGGTCCGCTCGGCCGCGGCGACGGTCGCTTGGGGAGGAAAGAGAAACTGCTTCCAGGAGTGAGGGCCGACGTTGTAGCCGAAATAGGCTTCATCCGGGCGCCGCTGGAGACGATACTGGCCGGCCACCTGCTCGTCGGTCCAACCGCGGGGCAATTCCGCGATGTCGGTCAGTTCGTCGATGACGATCGCCCCCTGCGACAGACGAGGGCCAACCACGCGGTATCCCGCGCGCCGGAGCGCGTCGAGCAGCGCTTGCAGGTCCTCTTTAGCAAGCAACTGCGGCGGCAGGCGTGAGCTGGCTGCGGAGTCGGCTGGCGGCACGAGGCCCTCCTGGCGGCATCGAAACTCGGCGGTGCGTTCAATCCCGGGCGACGGGCTCGGCGTCGGCGAACAAATCCAGCAATTGGAGCCGCGTGGCCAGCAGACGCTCGGCCAAAGCCGCGGCCAGGCGCTGCATCCAGGCATAACCAAAATCGGGATCGCGGCAGGCCGTCGCGATCTCGGCCGCGGGAATCGCCAGCACTTCGGTCTCTTCCAGCGCCGTGGCTGTGGCCGTCATCCGCCCCGCGCCCAACAAGGCTGACCAGGCGAGCAGGTCGCCGGCCGCCAACGACAGAATCCGCACTTCGCCGCGCCCCGGCACGCACATGTCGAGCGCCACGCGACCCCGGCGGATGATCATCAGCCGGTCGTTGGTGCTCCCCTCGCGAAAGATCCGCGCGCCCGCCGCGTAGCGGGCAACGGTGGCGACGGCCGCCAAGCGCTCGAGCGCGGCCGCCGGCAGCGACGCCGTGAAGCGCAGCGCGGCGAGCTCCTGAAGCAGGTCGGTGCGGTCCATGACGACTCCCGCAAGGCCGATCGCCCGCCAGCGCGACGGTGCGCCGGCAGTCCGTTCACTATATCGTTTCTGCGAGTCCGCGTGGACCCGTTTCGTAATTGACGCGATAATCTCGCCAACGCCGCCGCACGAGGGAAACACCCGATGTCAGACGCTGCACGATCATCCGTTGACCCCGCCCACGATGTGTTGCAGCGCACGACGCGCTCGCTCGATGTTTTCTTTCAGCCGGCGCGGGTCGCGATCGTGGGCGCAAGCGACCGGACCGCCAGCGTCGGGGCGACGCTCGTGGCCAATCTGCAGGCGGGGGCGAACCGCGAGGTCTTCCTGGTCAACCCGGCGCGGGCAACGGTCGCCGGGCAGCGCTGCTTTCCGCGGATTGCCGACATTCCCGCCCCGATCGACCTGGCCGTGATTGCCGTGCCGGCCCCGCGCGTGCCGAGCGTGATCGACGATTGCCTGGCAGCTGGCGTGCCAGGCGCGATCGTGATCTCCGCCGGGTTTCGCGAAGCAGGGCCCGCGGGCGTGGCGCTCGAAGCGGAGATCCGCAGCCGCCTCCGCGGAACTGACCTCCGGCTGATCGGCCCGAATTGCCTGGGGGTGATGAGCCCCGCCCAGGGATTGAATGCCACTTTCGCGACCGACCTGCCGCGCCCGGGCAACCTCGCGCTCGTCAGCCAAAGCGGCGCCATACTGACGGCGATTCTGGATTGGAGCCGTGAGGAGAACGTCGGCTTCAGCCAGGTGGTCTCGATCGGCTCGATGCTCGATCTGGGGTGGGGAGAGTTGATCGACTACCTCGGCGACGATCCGGCGACCAAGACCATCTTGCTCTACATGGAATCGATCGGCGACGCGCGTTCCTTTTTGTCGGCGGCGCGCGAAGTCGCCTGGCGCAAGCCCCTCATCGTGATCAAGGCCGGGCGCAGCCAACCGGCTGCGCGGGCTGCCGCCTCGCACACCGGCGCACTGGTCGGGAGCGACGAGGCGCTCGACGCTGCATTCCGCCGCGCGGGCGTGCTGCGCGTGCGGCACATCTCGGCCTTGTTCGAGCTGGCCGAGGTCCTGGCCAAACAACCCCTCCCCGCAGGTCCCCGGCTGACGATCCTGACCAACGCCGGCGGGCCGGGAGTGCTGGCGACCGACTTGCTCGTCGAGTCGGGGGGAAAGCTCGCCGAGCTCTCGGAGTCGACCGTGGCGAAGCTGGGCGCCGAGCTCCCAGACCATTGGAGCCGGGCGAATCCCGTCGACGTGCTGGGGGACGCGGATCCGCACCGCTACGCCGCCGCCGCGAAGATCTTGCTCGCGGCCCCCGAGACCGACGGACTGCTGGCGATCCTCACGCCGCAGGCCATGACCGATCCCGCCGCGACTGCGCGCAGCCTGGCCGACCAGGTACGCGGATCGAGCAAACCGGTCATTGCTTCGTGGATGGGAGGCGCGCGGGTCCGGCCCGGGATCGAGATCCTCAATGCGGCAGGCGTCCCCACCCTTCCGTATCCCGACGGCGCCGCGCGCATGTTCCGCTACATGTGGCAACACCACGAAAACTTGCGCGGGCTTTACGAGACGCCCGAGCTGACGGCTGCCAATGAAGCGCGACCCGCGCATGAGCGCGCAGCGGAATTGCTGGCCGGACCCCGCGCGGCGGGGCGGACGCTGCTGACCGAGATCGAAGCCAAAGAGTTCCTCGCCGCGCACGGGATCCCGACCGTCGCGACGAAATTGGCGCGGACCGCGGCCGAAGCCGTCACGGTCGCCGACGAATTCGGTTATCCCGTGGTGCTCAAGCTCCACTCGACTATCCTGACCCATAAGGCCCGCGTCGGGGGCGTCAAGCTCCATCTCGGCACGGCGGCAGCCGTCACCGAGGCTTTCGCCAAGATCCAACAGGGCGCTACCGAAGCGGCCGGCGCGGAGGCCTTTGCCGGCGTGGCAGTGCAGCCGATGATCGAGCGCCGCGGTTGCGAGGTAATCCTCGGCAGCAGCATCGACGCCCAACTCGGCCCGATCGTGCTCTTTGGCGCCGGGGGAGGCAACGTCGAGGTGTTTCGCGATAGCGCCCTGGGCTTGCCGCCGCTGACCTCGACGCTGGCGCGGCGCTTGCTGGAGCGCACCCGGATCGACGCCGCGCTGCAGGCGGACCCTGCCGGTCGACGTGCGCTCGAGCACTTGCTCGTGCGTTTCTCGTCGCTGGTGGTCGAGTATCCCCGCATCCGCGAGATCGACATCAATCCGGTGCTGGTCTCGCCCGCAGGATGCCTGGCGCTCGACGCGCGGATCGTGCTCCAGCCCGAGAGTCTGCGCGACGACGAGTTGCCGAGGCCGGCGATTCGACCCTATCCGCGGCAGTATGTCGGCGCTTATCGGAGCCGCGACGGTCGGGAGTTCGAGGTCCGCCCCATCCGTCCCGAAGATGAGCCGCTGTTGGCACGTTTTCACGAAACCCTCTCGGAACGGACTGTCTATGCGCGCTATGCGCAGGTCTTGTCGCTCGGCCGCCGCACGGTTCACGACCGTCTCGCCCGGCTCTGCTTTATCGACTACGACCGGCAGATGGCGCTGGTCGTGCTCGACGAGTCGCGCGGCGAACCGCGTCTCGCGGCGGTTGGCCGCTTGATTCAGTTGCGCGACCGCCGCACGGCCGAGTTCGCGATCGTCGTGGCCGATGACTACCAGCGGCACGGTCTGGGAAGCCATCTCCTGGAGCGGCTCGTGCAGATCGGGCGCGACGAGCGGCTCGAAACAATCGTCGGCTATATCCAAGCTACCAATCGCGGCATGCTCGCGATCTGCCAGCGACTCGGCTTTCGGTCGGACGGCGACGCGCAGATGCGCCAAGTCACGCTCGATCTGCGCCCGGCAGCGCGACGCCCTCCGGACGGTTCAACTACGTAAACGCCCGCGGCCACGGAAAGAGCCAGGTTTGGCTGCGATGCGGCGCGGCTACCGGCCCCGGGCGGTGCCGGGACAGACGTCTTCGTTGAGTCGCGCGCGGAGCTCCTCGGCCTTGAGCTGGCTCAGGTCCTTGTCGACTGTCGCGGCCACCATCCGGCCCGCCTGCGGCGAAAGGGCGCTGCGGAGCTTGCCCAGGAACTGCGGCGGCGCCACGAGGACGAGCGAGTCGAACCTCTGCCCGACCCGCCCCTGGTCGACGAAGGCGCTCAGTTCCGCGGCAAAGCGCTCGCGCTCGGCGGTCTCGAGCGGCGTGTGCGGCTCGAACGCCGACTGCGTTCCCGGCTGCTTGCCGGCGTTGTGCGTGCGCCCCAGGGGGGCCGTCGTCCGGCCGGCGCGCCCCGGCTCGCGGCTCTCGGGATGCGCGAACTCGTGTTCGAGCTGCCAATCGTCCTCGGGCAGTTCCGTCGAGAAGAGCCTGCCGCGTCCCGAGTCGGCAACCAGGATCCAGGTCGTCATGGCACTACTCCTTGTTGGGTCAGCGACGGCCGCACCTGCCCGCTCTAAGCGGTTACTCTTGCGGAAGCCGGAGTTGCTTGTGGCAGTTGACGCAGCTGAGCGTTAACTGCGTGAAGGCCAGCGTCGCGCCGTCGACATCTTTGTTCGCGGCATGCCGGAGCAGTTCGTCGTTGGAGAACTCGAAGATCGCCAGCTGCGCGCGATAAGCCTTGGTGTCTTTGCGACGAACAAACCCTTCCAGTGCGCTCATGCGGCGCATGGCGGCCGCGGCACGCTCGACGGTTTCAAAATCCTCGGTGGTGATCCCCTCGAGAATGTCCTTCGAGTACTCGAGCTTCTTCTTCATCCAGACGCTCTCGGGCTGTTTGTCGTCCTGGGCCGCCCAGGCCAGCATGGCGACGCTCCCCGTAAAGCCCAGTGCGAGCACGATAGCAAGCGTTCTCACGAATCGATTCCTTTCCGGTTAGGGCAGGCGTCACGCCGCGCGTTGCGGAGAGTCCCTGCGTCCACTCCACGGTCACGAGAACTCACTCGGCCGCCTTGGGCAGTTCCCGCATTTTCTCGAAGTACTTGTGCATCGCGTCGAGCGCCTGGATGCCGCCGGTGAAATCCTTCGCTTCGGCGCTCAGCAACCGACTGGCCGCCTTCTCGACTTCCTCCAACGCATGCAGCATGTGATCTTCCAACTCGGTGCCATGCCACGCCGCGGCATGCACGATGTCGCGCGAGGCCGCCCGCAGATGACGCGAGGCCTTGTCCGGCTCTTCGGCCTTTAGATGCCGGCGGGCCTCCGCCTGGTTGTAGTTCGCCAGGGCCAGAAACGAGCGGGCGAAGATCCGATCGAGCGAGCGCGGGAGGCGCACCGTCCCGTGCTCCAGTTTGCCGGCAAGCGACTCCAACTCAAGGATCGAAGCCTGGAGCGGTTTCTTTTCCTCTCCCTGGGCATGGGCCGCCGCCAGCTTGAGCATCGCCGTCGCTTTCAGCACCGCCGCGGCCGCATCGACCGGCTGGTTGCGCAGGTATTCGCTGCGGGCTTCGATGAAGTGCCGGTCCGGCTCGTCTGCCAGCCGAAACCAGACATCGTCCTCAATCAGCAGGTAGCCTTCGGGAACGGCGGGCGGGTTGGTCTTGGCATCCTTCGCCCCCTCGGCGCCCCAGCCCGCGGCCGGCAACAGAGTCGCCAACAGGGCAAATCCGATCGCAGACATCACCACATGGCGGCTCATGGCATACCTCCCCAAAAACAGTCGGGCGAAATCGGACCTGCACGAGACTTGAATCCTCGCCAGCTGCGTCCTCTGGGCGATACTTTGCAACCGTTGTGCCACATCGTGGGAACGAGGAGCAACGCCGCGTTTCGCGGTCTGTGGCTCCCGGGAGCCGGCTCGTGGCTGGAACGAATGTGCGTTTCCGCTCACTCGATGGTGCGTAACGGCTCGCCGGGTCGTAACGAATCCGACACCGGCATGGCCAAGAGCTCGCCCGGGAAGTGCGAGCAACAGGCCATGACGTGGGTGATGGCGTCGCGATCGTAGTGATCCCCCGAGCGGAAGGTCTCGAAGTACCGATTCAGCCGCCGCACACGATCCGGATGGGCTCCCACGCTCTGCAGGCCGATTGAGACGCCATAGTTGGTGAACGCAAAG
>JAEUIK010000155.1 GCA_016793185.1 Planctomycetaceae bacterium
GGCCTGCGGCCAGTGGTCGCGCCCGATCAGCCCCGCGCTCTCGACGATCCGCGGCGTGCGGCCGAACTCGCCAAGGGCAACGACCAGGACGTCGTCGCTCAGCCCACGTTCGTGCAAATCGTCGATGAGCGCCGCCAGGGCCTGGTCCATGAACGGCGCGCGATAGCGCATCGCGTCGGCCAGGTCCCAACGGGTCATGGGGTTGATATGGTCGTCCCAACTGAAATAGCGGTCCGACAGAGTGGGAGCCAGCGCGTCGATGGTAATTACCGATACGCCGCTGGTGGCCAGCCGCCGGGCGAGCAAGCACGCCTGCCCCCAGAGATGCCGGCCGTATCGGTCGCGCAGCGCATCCTCCTCGCGCGAGAGATCGAACGCCTCGGCCACCCTTGGGTTGAGCAACATCTCGAAAGCCCGGGCGTCGAACTCGTCGACGCCGGCCAGTGCGCCGCGGCGATCGAGGTCGCGCCGCATCCGATCGAACTGGGCCTGCAAGTGCCGGCGGTCGGCCAGCCGCGCTCCATCGAGGCCCGCGGCCAGCGATAAATTCGGCGGCCGGAAGTCCTTGGCCGAGGGATCGCCGGTCGCGACTGCCGAGTGGGCGGCCCCCAGGTAGGTGGGGCGCGTCATGAACGGCTGCCGCGGAATGCCCACGTAGGCCGGCAACCCGCGCGGCGCCGAGGTGCGCAGCCGGCTGGCGATCATGCCAAAGTCGGGATGCTCGGAGAACGCGGTCGAGGTGGGATCGGGCTTGGCCGGGGTCTTGCCCGTGAGCACTTCGATCGAGCCGTCGTTATGCGCCGACATCTCATGGTGCAGCGAACGGATGAGCGAAACGCGGTGCGCGATTTGCGCTTGCCGGGGGAAAACCTCGCAAATTCGCATCCCGGGAACGGTCGTTTCGATCGAGGTGAAGGGACCGCGATATTCGCGGGGCGCGTCGGGCTTGGGGTCCCAGGTCTCGAACTGGCTGGGGCCCCCCCACATCCAAAACAGAATGACGGCCGTCGTCCGTGGCGGCGCGGCGGCCAGCGCGCGCGCTCCCAGCAACTCACCGAGCTGCAGACCTCCCAGCGCTAGCGCGCCAGCCCGCAGGAATTCGCGGCGAGGCACGGGACCGTGGCAACGGGCGTCGAACATCCGGATCGATCGCAGGTGGGTGTCATGGCGGGGTGAAAACGCTGGCAGTCCCGGCAGTGTAGACCCCGCCCCCCGATTCTGCCAAGCAGATTCGGTGCCGAGGGTGCTGTGGCCGGCATGGGGTTTGCGTTAGCGGGTACGCCGGAGCGTCGCGAAACAATCGATGGCCGCTCGCTTGGGTGGCCGGTTCGCGCCACGCGCAGCAGAGAGGAGATAGAGGATGGAACGTTCAACTCAGGACCGAAACTTCGGGCCGACGACAGTGGTCGGCATCTTCGACTCAGTGGATTTCGCCCGCGATGCCGTGCGCGAACTAGTGGAAGCGCGCTTCCCCGAGGACCAACTGGGGCTGCTCGCGCCCAGCGGCACGGCGACGGACACGCACGAGGCAACCACAATCCCGACCGAAGGCCGCGCAGCCAATGTCGCGGCTGGCGCAACCGCCGGTATCGCGGCCGGCGCCAGTGTCGGTGCCTTATGGGCGATCGGAATTGCCGCCGGACTCTTGCCCGCGATCGGTCCGGTGATCGCCGGCGGACTGCTGGCCTCGGTGTTGGCCAGCGCCGCGGGTGGAGCGGCCGTCGCCGGAGTCGTGGGAGCCTTGATTGGGCTGGGCGTGCCGGAGGAAGAAGCTCGCTACTACGAAAGCGAGTTTCAGGCGGGACGCACGCTGGTGACCGTCCGCGCTCCCGCCGACCGGAGCGAGGAAGCGAAGGGGATTCTCCGCCGGCACGGCGCTTATGATGTCCATACCAAGGACACCTACCAGGCGACTCCCGAGTATCGACGGAAGCTGGCCGACGTTTCGACGGTGGATTACTTCCCGGTGCAGCCGGGACGACCCCGGTGAGCGGGGCCGCCCGAGCAGACGTCCCCTACGAGTTGGTCTGCTTGAACGTTCACTCGAGCCACGGGGTTCAAGCCCGGGAGCCGAGTCGCGATCGACGTTGGACATGCGGCTCGGCTCCGGGGACTTGAAGTCCCCGGCTCGAAGGCGATCGGCCTCCTTAGATGATCGCATCGACCACGCGCGCGGCGCGGCCGGCGGTGATCTGCTGTTCGCGGCCGCTATGGAGGTAAGTAAGCTTTTCGTGGTCCAGTCCGAACAGGCGGAAGAGCGTTGCCTGGAAATCGTTCGGAGTGACGACGTTCGTGACGGCACGATGGCCGAATTCGTCGGTCTCGCCGTAGGCCATGCCGGGACGAAAGCCTCCGCCGGCGACCCACATGCTGAAGCCCTGCCCGTTGTGGTCGCGGCCGGCGTTGTTGGGATCGCCGTGATTCTCAGTCACGGGGAGACGTCCGATCTCGCCTCCCCAGTGAACGACCGTCGACTCGAGCATTCCACGCTGTTTGAGATCCTGGACCAGCGCCGCCGAAGGCTTGTCAGTGCGACGGCAAATCGCCGGCAAGGCCGAGCGAATGCCCGTGTGCGTATCCCAGGGCTGGCCGCCCAGGAACAACTGCACAAAGCGGACGCCGCGCTCCACCAACCGACGGGCGATCAGGCAGCGCGTGCCGTACTCGCGCGTCTCGGGCTGATCGAGTCCGTACAGGGCATGAGTGGCTGCCGTTTCGCGCGAAATGTCCAACGCCTCGGTGGCGGCCGTCTGCATCGCCGCGGCAAGCTCGTAGCTGGCGATCCGCGCTTCCAAATCGGCTTCGCCAGGATGCTCGTCCTGGTGTCGGCGATTGAGTTCCCGCAGAAACGCGAGGTTCTGTGCTTGCACGTCTCCGCGCAGATAGGCCGGGGCCTCAAGATTCAGGATCCGCGGTTCCTGCGGGCG
>JAEUIK010000159.1 GCA_016793185.1 Planctomycetaceae bacterium
CGCATCGACTTGGCCGTCAGTTGCTGGGGGTTGAACTCGAATCCGTTCGATTGCTGGCTCGCCGCTCGCGGCCTGGGCCCGATGGCGCTGAGGGTCGAGCGTTCGAATGACAACGCCCTGGCCGCGGCCCGTTTCCTGGCGAGCAAGCTGCCCGCCGGTTCGGTCTGCTATCCGGGTCTGCCCGAGCATCCCGACCATCCGCGCGCGCAGCGGGAGTTCGGCGGCCAGCCGGGTGCGGGGGCGCGATTCGGTTCGATGGTTACGTTCACGCTCCCCGGTGGAACGCCGGCCGCTACGGCCTTTATCCAACGGGCATCACGCATTCCGTTCAGCCCCTCGCTGGGCGACCTGAGCACGACCTTGAGCCACCCGGAATCGACCAGCCACCGGGGCCTGACCGCAGCCGAGCGAGAACGACTCGGCATCTTCGGCGGCACGATCCGCCTGTCGGTCGGCATCGAATCGCCCGAGTGGGTGACCGCCGGGCTCGCCGAGGGATTGGGATCGCTGTAGTCGTCCCGCGCGAGCATCGATCCGAGCGTCTGCTGCCGCCGGCCGCGTTTTCCGTAACTGGCCGTTACTTCTCTAGCTGGCCTCTACTTCTGTGGCTGGCCTCCGCTTCTGTGGCTGGCCTCTACTTCTGTGGCTGGCCTCCGCTTCTGTGGCTGGCCTCTCCGAGGCCGGCCTTCGAAATCCTGCGTTCGAAGTCCGCTGAGTCGGCCAGCTGGCGTTAGCGGGTGCAAAGCCTACCAGCGTGCCGACCGAGGCCACTGGCCTCGGCTACAGAAAATCCCCCTGTCAGGCTTTCGTTCCGCGCCTGGACTCCGTCCCCCTAAATGGTATGCTTACAGAACTTTACGAGCAGGGGTCAGGGCACATTCCCGGCGCGCGGCCGGCACACTCATGAGAAACGGTATGGCGGAGAAACAAAAAGAAGAAGCTCTCGAAGTCGACGGCGTCGTCACGCAGGCGCTCGCCAACACGCGCTTTCGCGTCACGATCGAAGGGGGCCATGAAGTCATCGCCCACGTCGCCGGACGGATGCGCAAGAACTTCATTCGCATCGTGCCGGGCGACAAGGTTCGCGTCGAGCTCTCTCCCTACGACCTGACCAAGGGTCGGATCACATTCCGCGAACGCTAAATCGCGCGCGTCGAACCGCGCGGGCCGCGAACTGCTCTGCGGCGTGCCGCGCGTGAGTCTTGAATTGGGCCATTACCCGCCCGTGGCGACTCTGCCCGGCGGGCGCACTCCTTGTCCCACGCGCTGGGTGAGCGAATCACCGAGATCCTCGCGCGCCTGTTCAGCCAAAGCTTCGAGTTCGCGCACCACTTCGGGATGCGCGGCGGCGACGTCGTGCTGTTCGCCGCTGTCGGACTCCAGGTCGTACAGCTCGGGCTGAGCGATCTTGCGAACTTCGTAGGGGGCGGGCTGGCCACCTTGGCCGCCCGGCTTGCCGCCGAGCGTGCGGTACTGGTGGGCGAGCTGCAGCTTCCACTTCCCGCGCATCACCGCCTGCAGTTCGTTATCGGCGAAATAGAAATAGAAAGAGTCGTGCGGCGATTTGGCGCCGGCGGCGCCGCTCAACAGTGGCCAGATATCCAGCCCATCGATCTTGTGCGCGGGGAGCCTGGCCCCGACCAGGCCCGCGACGGTGGGCAAGATGTCGATCGTCATGGCCGGCTCGTGGCAGACGCTGCCGGGAGGAATCTTGCCGGGCCAGCGGGCGAGGAAGGGCTCGCGGACGCCGCCGTCCCAGCAGGTTCCCTTCCCCTCGCGCAGCGGACCGGCCGACCCGGCGTGTTCGCCGTAGCTGAGCCAGGGACCGTTGTCGGAGGTGAAGATCACTAGCGTATTCTCGGCTAGCGCGTGCTGGTCGAGCGCTGCGAGGATCTCGCCGACGGACCAGTCGATTTCCGAAATCACATCGCCGAACAGTCCCCGGCTGGTCTTGCCGGCGAACTTGTCGCTCACATAGAGCGGCACGTGCGGCATGCTATGCGGCACATAAAGGAAGAACGGCTCCTGGCGATGCCGCTCGATGAACGCGACCGCGTGTTCGGTGTACCAGGTAGTGAGCTGCTGTTGATGCTCGGCGGTGACCGCCGGGATCTTCACTTGGTCCTGCTCGATGAGGGGCAAATCGGGAAAGCCGCGCTTGCGCTGGGCCACGCCCGGCGGCAACTTCGCGTATTCGGGATGCAGCGGCCACATGTCGTTCGAGTACGGGAGGCCAAAATATTCGTCGAAGCCGTTGTGCGTCGGCAGGAACTGGCGCTCGTGGCCGAGATGCCACTTGCCGAAGATGCCGGTCGCGTAGCCGCGCTGTTTGACCAGCTCGGCCAACGTCAACTCGTCGGCGTGGATGCCGACCTTGGCCTGCGGCCCCAGGGCCCCCTGGATGCTCACGCGGCTCGGGTAGCAGCCCGTCAGCAGCGCGGCGCGCGACGCCGAGCAGACCGGCTGCGCCGAGTAGAAACGGGTGAACTTGACCCCGTCGGCCGCCAGGCGATCGAGATGCGGCGTGCGATAGCCTTGCGCGCCAAACGCGCCAATGTCGCCATAGCCGAGGTCGTCGCAGAAGATCAGCACGATGTTCGGCGGCCGGTCTTCGGCCGCGCCGGCGCTGGCCACGAGCCCACCGAGCGCGAGAGCCGCGCCCCACAGCCAACCCATTCGGAGCAAAATCATCGGGCGAATTCTCCGCGACGTGAGAAACCGGTCAGGAAAGCCGCGCGACCCATTGAATCAGCAGCGCGGCGCCCACCAAGGCCCAGCTCCAGACGAGCCAGGTCGGATTCAACTCGGGCAGCCCCCGGCGCAAGCGCCACAGCTGCAGCGACCGATAGGGAACTTGAAACGCCACCACGCCCCACACCAGAAAGCCGGCCGGATTGTAACGCCAGGCGGCCGTGAACTCTCCGTGCATGATCGCGATGAACGAGCGAGTCATCCCGCAGCCGGGGCAGTTGAGGCCCAGCCACCGACGAGCGTAACACAGCTCGGGAAGCCGCACCCCGAGCCAGGGGGCGACCACGCGCGTTCCTTCCTCGGTCTCGAGCAGCAGGGCCAGCGCCAGCACCGCGAGCGCCAGTCCTCCCAACACCCAGTGCAGCGGGGCATCCCCGCGCCGCGCCGCGGGCGCGGCCCCGGCGCTGGCTGAGACCGTGGTCATGATTTGCTCTCGCCGCGGGCAGCGGCCAGCGCCTGGCGAAAGATCTCGAGCTGGCGCTTCATCTGCCCCGAGTGGGGCTCGCCGGCAACCGCCTGCTCTTGATACTTCACGGCGTTCTCGTAGTCCTTGAGTGCGTAGTAGCAGCGGCCGAGCGTATCGAGATAGCCCGCCTCGTTGGGGCGCAGTCGCAGCGATTCCTGCGAAGCCTTGAGGGCCTCCTCCAGTTCCCGATCGGTGTTGCTCAACAGCCAGGCGAGCTGGTTGTAGCCGTTCGCTTCGGCCGGATTTTGGGCGATTTGAGCCCGGAACTTGAGCGCCGCGTCGTCAATGAGCTTTTTGGTCTCGGTTCGCTGCGACTCGGATTGCTCGGGCAGGCGATAGAGCGCGATCAGGATATCGGCGTCGGTCGGATCGTCCTTGATCCCGGCGGCCAGCTCTTCGGCTTCCTTGGCGCGATCCTGCTGGCGCTGAAAGTGGCAGGCCCGATAGTAGTGCATGCGCGACGAGATCCACCGCTTGGCACCGTCGAGTGCCTTGGCAAACTCGGGCTGCCGATTGGCCGCCTGGGCAGCCTTATCGAGCCCCGCCAGGGCCTGTTCGAGCACGAGGCCGGCCGCGTCGTCGGCTTGCCGATCGTGGAGCAATTCGGCCAGGCGAAACTGCGCCGTGAGCGTATCGTTGTTGTCCGGCGGACCGATTTCGATCACCCGCCGCAGCTCGCGCTCCGACCACTCGGGCCAGCCTTTTTCGCGCAGCCAGACGGCGATTTGCAGATGTTGATGATTCTCGCCCGGGTTGAGTGCCAGGGCCTGAGCCGCCAGCTTTTCGGCCCCCGGGCTGTCCTCGCGGACGAGCCGGGCACCCGCCAGGCTGTAAGCCAGCTTGGCATCCTGCTCGAAGCGATTCGAGAACCGCGCGTGGAGCTGATCGAGCCCCTCCCACGCCTTGCGCTGGATCAGCCAGTCGACCAATTTGACGAGCGACTCAGTCTCGCCCGACTCGGTGGCGACCAGCCGGGCAATCGCGCCGTTGATCTCCTCCTGGCGCCCCAGTCGCTCCAAGAGCGCGATGTGGTAGCGCACGAGCGCGCCGAGAATCGCGTCGTCGGTCTCCTCGGGGCACTGGGCCAGGGTCTGCTCCTCGGCGTCGACCAGAGCCCGCCAGCGTTCGAGCGCACCGGCGGCATCCTGGTTGGCGGCCACATAGCAGCGGAGCCATTCCGCGGCCGGCCGCGCGCTGCGGCCAACCTGGCTGAGGATCACCTCGCCGCGGGCTGGCCAGGCGTCGGCGGGGAGATCCGGTTGTTCGATGAGCAGCACCGCGGCCTGCTTGGAGAGCGCCGGGAAGCGCTCGAAGCGCGCGACGCGACAGAGCGCGCCCACCCAGGGCCCCTCGGTGTTGGCCGCGATCCGCTTGATCCGCTCGCCGCGATTGGGCTGATCGAGTTGATCGTAGCCGTCCAGCAGCTGCTTGAGGGCCGGCGGGTCGCCGTCGCGCGTCCACTCGACGCGGATCAGCCGCACCAGATACTTGGCGCGGGAGGCGATCTCGATGTCTTCGTGATCTTGCGCTGCCGCGAGCGCATCGAACGCCTCGTAGCCGAGCTTGGCCAGCGCGGCCTGCGCCTGCTCGCGCACGAAAAACCGCTCGTGGCCGAGCTGCTCGATCAGCCGCGCCAGCTCGGCGTCGTCGACCGAGGGCTCAGCGCCGGGGTCTGGGGCGGCGGGCGCGCTCGACGGCGGCTCCTGGGCGAGCGCCGGCCTCACAACCCACAGGCTGGCGGCGACGATCGCCCAGCACCCCAGGCGCGCTATCCATCCGGCTCGTTCGCTCACCGCTCGGGGCACTGTGGTCACTCCAGACTCGGTGGGATTGCGACCTCGACGGGCCGAAACGGCCCAGGTTGTGTCGCCGACGGGCCGGAATCGGTTCATCCCGTGCGCCGCCGGCGGCAAGCTAGCAGCCGGACTTGCGTTCCGACTTGACAGCATAACTGGGGCGCGAGCCGCACGGCAAGCGCGCCCCGACCCGCGACGAAGCGGGCCGCCAGCCCCCGGCCGGCCGGCGGTTGCCCTTGGTGGGGCGGAGCCAACTCGTTAGAGTGTCCGCCGCTTTTCGGGACCCTCCCGCCGCGTTCGCGGACCGAGGGCTTCACTCCAGTGGAGTTGTGCCGCCGTGATTTCGCTTGTCCTCCCCTGCTACAACGAGAGCGCCGTCCTCGAGCTGACCTACAACACGCTCGTGAACGCCTCCAAGAACTGGGGCGACACGATCGAGATCATCCTCGTCGACGACGGCTCGCACGATGACACCTGGGAGCTGATCGAGGGGCTGGCGCGGCGCGACCGCCGTGTGCGCGGCTGCAAGCTCTCGCGCAACTTCGGCCACCAGGCCGCGGTCGGGGCCGGACTCGAAATGGCTGACGGCGACGCCGTGATCGTGCTCGACGCCGACTTGCAGGATCCCCCGGGCCTCATCGGCGAGATGCTCCAGAAATGGCGCCAGGGCTACGAAGTGGTCTACGCCCAACGCCGCAAGCGCGTCGGCGACCCCGCCTTCAAGCGGGTGATGACCAAGCTTTTCTATCGGCTGCTCGAACGGGCCAATAACTCAGCGTTCCCCCGCGATGTGGGAGATTTCGCCCTCCTCGACGCCAAGGTCGTGCAGACGCTGCGCGGGTTCAAGGAACACGCCGTCTTCTGGCGCGGGCTGCGCTGGTGGAGCGGCTTCAAACAGACCAACGTCCTCTTCGACCGCCCCGAACGCGCCCGCGGCGAAACGAAGTACACGCTGCGCAAACTCGCGCAACTGGGAATCGACGGGCTGTTGGCGCTCTCGCCGCTGCCGCCGCGGCTGCCGCTGTACGTCGGCGCTGCCACGCTCGCCCTGGCGGCCGGTTGCACGCTGGTTTGCGGCGGCGCGAAGCTCCTGGGCCAGGCCTCGATCGACTGGGCCACGCTCTTGCTCTCGCTGGCGCTGCTGTACGTGGCCGGCGCGCAGCTCTGTTGTCTCGGCGTGCTGGGAGAATACCTCAATCGCATCTATGCCGAGGTCCGCAATCGTCCGCGGTGGATCGTCTCGCAAGCGGTGGGCGAAGCGCTCTCGGCACGCCAGACGCCGCAAGTCTGGACCGGACCAGGCGGCCAATCGCTGGCCGGCTGAGTCGCAGTCCCCAGCGCGTGGCCGCTACGACTTTGGCGCAGCCAGCGCTTCTTTGACGAAGACTTCGATCTCTTCTGGCGACAGCCCGCGATCGGGATCGGGGCCAAAGCTCTTCACGAGCTTCCCCTGACGGTCGTAGATGCGGTAGTGAGGCAGGGCCCCTCCCTCGATCTCGAGCACGTCGATGGCGTCGATGCCGTCGGTGCTGATGAGGTTTTCGATGTCGGCCCCCTTGGACTTGAGGAACTCCAGCGCTCCGGCCTGGCCGTCGGCGTCGTCGCAACTGACCGAGATCACGGCCAACCCTTGATCCCGGTATTTGTGGGCGAGTTCGAGCGTGTGCGGGAACTGCTCCTTGCAAGGCCCACACCAGGTGGCCCAGAAGTCGACCAGCACCACTTGCCCGGCATGTGCCTGGATCGCCGCCTCGAGCTGTGCCTTGTCGACCGGCTTGAGCGTGATTTCAGCGGTCGCCGCGGGAGCGGGCGCCGGCGAGGCTGGGCCCGTTGCTGCGGCCGCGGCGGCGGTTTCTCCCCCGGCCGGCGGCGCGGTTGGTTCTGGAGTGCAGCCCGCGACCGTCACGAGTGCCGCCATCGTCGCCGCCATGCCAAAATCGCGCCAAGCCGCCGCCATCTAAGCACCTCATGCAGATCGTCAAAGAGAGTGGAACGAACGAAAAAAGTCGCCGGCCGCGCCCCGCGGACACGACCGGCGACTCGCTAATCCGAGCGCACGCTGCCGCCCTCAGGGGGCGACGTCGCTAGTTATCCCACTTGATGCCGCAACCCTTGGCGCGGGTCTCGGCCACCTCGGGGCTCTTGCCCGCCAGCACGGCGTCGATCGCATCGCGCAAGTGGGCTTGCTTGACTTCGGCCTCGTTCAGCGGGCTGTCGTCGATCAGTCCCAGGTAGGCGACTTCGCGATTCTTGTTCAGCAGGACCACGTCGGGCGTGACCTTGGCGCCGAAATCGCGGGCGACCTTCTGGGTCGGGTCGTAGAGGTAGGGGAAGTTGAAGCCCTTGGCCGAGGCGCGCTCCTTCATCTTGTCGAGCGCGTCACCCGGGTCGGTGTTCACGTTGATGGCGACGACCTGGACCTTCTTGCCCTTGTAGCTCTTCTGCAGCTCGATCACGCGGTCTTCGCACGCGACGGCCACGGGGCACTGGTTGCAGGTAAAGACCAGGACGACGGCGTCGGCGTCCTTGAAATCGGCCAGCGAGTGCTGCTTGTCATCGGTGCCCACCAGATTCTTGAAATCGGGAGCCTTCTGACCGATGTTGAGCACCGAGTTGAACTTGCCGGCCGAGGCCTGGCCGGCGACCAGCGCCGTCGCCAGGGCGAACGCCAGGGTGAAAACGCGCCGCTTCATCTTCGAATCTCCTCTGTAAAAACGCGATTGCTGGGGAGAGAGTACGGACCCTTGAATCCACTCAAGCGCAGCGGCAGGGGCCGTCGGTTGTCGAGCCCACCACAGCGCCGAAATATCCCGGACGAACCTCCTTGTGTCAAATTCTACGGGATCGCGAGGACTGCCTGGGAGGAATCGCTGCCTGGATTGCGGGCGGGGCAGGAAAGCCGGGTAATCTTGCGACAGGAGACCCTGGGGCGCAGCGAACCTCCCCCGGGGCGCCTTGCCCGGCCAAGCTCTCGCTCTTACGGTTCAGCGTGGCCGATGGTTCGCCGGCGGCGAAAAAAAGTCGATCCGCCGCTGCCCCCCCGCAGGCTGCCCCCCGGAAACTCTGCCAAAACTCCCGCCATCGCTTGAGACCTGCTTGCGCTGGCCAGTAGGATGATACGATCTTTCCTGGTAGGCATCCGCAGCTTGCTCACGCCCCTGAGGGCGGATTGGAAGGTTGCCGTGTTAAATCTCCGCGCGAAGCTCGGGGTGCTGGCGCTGGTCGTAGCGAGCGGCGGTTTCGTGGCGGGATGCGGCGGCGACTCCAGTCCCCCGGCCGCGGAAGCCCCGCCGCCGGCGCCTGTTGTGGCTCAGGCCCCACCCCCCGCGCCGGTTGAGGCCCCCGCGCCTCCCCCCAAACCCGAGCCACCTCCCCCGCCTCCCAAGCGACCTGACGATGTCGCCGCCTGGCAGCCCGACGACTTTCGGAGCGCCCGCGTCGAGCGCGACCAAAAACTGGCGGCCGCCGTCGAATCGCTGGGCACGCGCTCGAGTGGCAAGGCGGACGTGCTGCCGCTGCTGGTCGAACTGCTCGAGCCGGAAAAGCCCCCCGCGCCCGCCGAAGGCGCGCCGCCGGCGGCTAATCGGTTTGGCTCGGGCCAGCGCCCTCCCGAAGCAAACGTCGTCGCCGCGCTGATCGGCGCCGTGGGCAAGAACGGCACGCCCGAGGGGGCCGAGGTCCTCGCCCGCCTGCTGCGGGGCGAATTGGATCCAGGCATTCCGGGCCGAAACGTGAGCGAGAGCGTCCTCACCGCGTTGGTGACGAATCCGACGCCGGCCCACGCCGAGATGCTGCTGACCGCCGCGTTCACTCCGGAGCAGTACCGCCCCCCCGCCGCCGAGCAGCCGGGGGACAAGATGACCCTGTCGCGCGGGAACTCGAACTCCGTCAGTCCGGGACAGCTCAAGCAGGACGCCACGGCGAAGTTGAAAGCGGGGGCCACGCCCCCCGTCCGCATGATGCTCGCGGCGCGGATCGCGGCGAGCACCGAGGGCGAGGACGTGCAGCCGTTCGTGCAGATGCTGCTCGAACCGCGGCTCGAAAACCTGCCCGCCCAGGTAGTGCTCCTGAGCCAGCCGCGGCTCGACCCGCAAACCCGGCAGCAGCTGGCCCTGATGATGACGCAGTTGGCCATGGCGACCATCGATACCTGGCTCGGAATTCCCGCCAATGCACCCATCAGTGCACCGACTGGCTACACCCCCGGCAACTGGCTCGATTTGACTCCCTCGAAAGGGTCGATGAATGTCTTTGGCTCGGGAAACGGCGCGGGCTTTCGCGCTCCGCCCGCACAAATTCCCCCGAACTACGACGCGAATCTGAACGACGGCGGAGGCGGCAGCGGACGCATGGCGTCGTCCGGTGGCAGCCGCGCCCAGCGCGGAGTTCGTCCCGAAACGGTCGCGGCGCTGGCCGCGCTGTTTTGGAATCCGGCGTTCGGCCAGATGGTGGTGCAACAGGCCGGAAGCGTCGACACGATTTCCAAGGCCTTACCGGCCTCGGTGCTGGCAGCCGCGCTGCCGCTGGCCGAAACGCGGGCGACGCTCGCCCAGACCAACCGCGGACTCTGGGATGAGGGGACGCGCGACCTGAAGCTCGGCGGTCTGTTTGGCGAAGCGTTTCACGACCCCGGTTTGATGCTGGTGGTCAAGGGGGTGCCGCGCAAGGAAGACCCGGAGCGCGTCGAAGCCCGCAGCGCCCGGGCCGATCCGCGCCGCATCAACGGCTCGCGTCTGGTCAGCCGCCCCCAGGATAAATCCAAGGACAAGGTCCGCGAGAAGGAACGTCATCTCTACGAGTGGATGCAAGCGTCCGAGGAGATGGTGTACGTCTGGACGTCGCGGTTTCGCGCCGCGGCGGTCGCGGCGCTTCCCGCCAGCGCGGCTTCCCCCCTCCCCGCCGACAAGGCCGAACCGGCAGCTTCGACTCCCGCGGCCGCCTCGCGCACGCGGTCGGCTCTCCCCGCCGGCCCGGACCAGCCCGACGACGACGCCTTCGGCACCCGCGAGGCCGAGACGGCGACCCCGCCCGCCGAGCAACTCCCGGTCGAGCTGCACGAAGGTGCGAACGTGGTGGCCGAGTATCATCTGAACTGGCCGGCCGATCTGGAGGGCAAGATCCCCGGCGTCCAGGTCTCGCCCCTGATCATCCACTACGTCCGCATCGAAGAATCGAACCGCGGGGGGAAGCTCCTCACCCACTACCAGAAGTTCCTCAAGGGGGCCAAGCTGCGGACGATTGACCGGGGACGCTGGATCGATCACGTCGACGGCGGCACAGCCCCGGGGCATAAGCGCTCGATCGACGTGCTGATTGCCAACGTCAACCCGCCCACCCCGCCTCCGAGCACTCAACCGCGCGGTCGCGACTCGAAGCCGAAAGTGACGGACGAACCGCTGGTGGTCGAGATTCTTTCGATCGAGGCGGTCGATCCCTATCCGCCCGAAGCGGAAGACGAGAAGACCGAGACCCGCCCAGCGGCGAAGAAGCCCGCGCGTGCCGCGAAGGCGGCCGACGACGACTCGGAGACACCGGGTCCGAAAAAGCCAGCCGCGAAGAAGCCCGCGGCCAAGCGGCCCGCCGCGCAGCCGCCAGCCACCGAGAGCGCGCCGGAAAACTGAGCCCGCCAACCACCCCGCACCCATCGCCAATCGCGCTTGACACGGCGCCCCTCCTCCCGCTTTTATTCGTCGCATGACCACGCTCGTCACCGGCGCCACCGGGCTCGTCGGTAACAATCTCGTCCGGATGCTGCTCGCGCGCGGCGAGCGCGTGCGCGTCCTGGTGCGGCAATCGGCCGAAGAGCGCCCGCTGGCCGGCTTGGACGTCGAGCGCATCGTCGGCGACGTCCGCGATCTCGCCTCGGTGCGGCGAGGCCTGCAAGGGGCCGACCGTGTGATCCACGCTGCCGCTCGAGTCCACATCGGCTGGACCGACCTCGAATTGCAGCAGGCGATCAACATCGAGGGATCGCGGAACGTGGCCCAGGCCGCCCGCGAGGCGGGCGCGCGAATGGTGCACGTTTCGAGCGTCGACGCCCTCGGGGTCGGCACCCGCGAGTCCCCTGGCACCGAAGAGACCCCCACGGGCCGCGAAGTCGAATGCCCCTACGTCCTCACTAAGCGGGGGGCCGAGCGCGCCGTCCTGGACGAGGTCGCCCGGGGACTTTGGGCGGCGATCGTCAATCCGACCTACATCCTCGGTCCCTGGGACTGGAAGCCTTCGTCGGGAAGGATGCTGCTGGCGGTCGCCAAAGGGTCGGGCCTGTTCGCTCCCCCCGGCGGCAACGATTTCTGCGATGTCCGCGATGTCGTCGAAGGGATCCTCGCCGCGTTTGAGCGCGGGCAGCCGGGGCGGCGCTACATTCTGGGGGGTGACGCACTCAGCTACTTCGAGGCTTGGACCCTCTTTGCCGAAGTGACGGGGGGCCGGAAGCCGCTACGAACCATTCCCGCCTGGGTCACCAAGCTCGGAGGGCGGGGGGGTACGCTGTGGGGAAACATCACCGGCCGCGAACCCGACATCAACACCGCGTCCGCGGCGATGGCCGCGATGCCGCACCATTTCTCGAGTCGCCGCGCCCAGGAAGAGCTGGGCTACACGTCGCGCGGCGCTGCCGCGGCCGCCCGCGCCGCCTGGGAGTGGTTTCAGGCCCACGGCTATGCCTGAGCGGCTCCCCGACAGATCGCCCCCAGATGAGGTGGGCGAGGGGCCCCGCCGGTGGACCGCGCGCCCCCGTCGGCGAGCGGCTTTCGTTTTTTTCCCTCCGACTGTCCGATTCCGCGACCGTTTTGCGGTTAATTCATTGGCAGGAACCTGCACCCCGCGGCACGGGGAAACCGAAGGGCTGTGGCGTCGAGTCACCCGCTTCAGCCCTTCGGGGCCGCAAACTCTCACGAGCATCGCTCTCCCCCGCAGGGGGAACTCAGCAGCCGGTGCAAGACTCGCATCGGCTACCATCGCTCCGCCGAAGGGCTCGAGCCAGCGGCATCCCCAGGACGCTCCTCGCAAAGAACCTGTGCGCCGTCGGTTCAGACGCGCACGCCCGGCGAGGCAGCGTTGTCGGGGCCTGCCTTGACATTCCCGGCGGTTGCGGTAACCTGAGCGATTCCACCGGGTTCGGTGCCATGGGGGAATTGCCGGCCCGGATCGCAACCGTGTTGTGGCACGGGATTTGCGCCTGGTTCTTGCCGGCGGTTCCGGTCACGACGATCCAACGAAGAAGCTGATTTCATGCCCACGATCAATCAACTGGTTCGCAAAAACCGCCGGCCGCCACGCCGCTTCAGCAAGTCGCCGGTGCTCGACAAGTGCCCGCAAAAGCGCGGTGTGTGCTTGCAGGTCAAGACGATGACCCCGAAGAAGCCGAACTCGGCGCTGCGGAAAATCTGCCGCGTCCGGCTCTCCAACGGCAAGGAAGTCACCGTCTACATCCCGGGCGAGGGACACACCCTGCAGGAGCACTCGATCGTGCTCGTCCGCGGTGGTCGCGTCCGCGACTTGCCGGGTGTGCGCTACCAGGTGGTCCGCGGTGCGCTCGACACGCTGGGCGTCGACGGACGCAAGCAGTCGCGCAGCCGGTACGGGGCGAAGAAGAGCTAACCCTTGGCCGCGGGGTTCCCCCGAGGCCGAAGCGATGCGCCCGAGGCCGGCCGTCTCGGGCAACCATACAACCCGCCGAATTCACGCGTTTTTTACTGACGGAAAGATCGAGCGATGGGCCGTATTACTGCCAGCCGCAAAATGCTCGTCCCCGACGCCCGCTTCGGGTCGTTGTTGGCTAGCAAGTTCATCAACTGCCTGATGTGGGACGGCAAGAAGAGCACCGCCCAAAAGGTGTTTTACGATGCCATGGGCGTGATCGCCGAGCGGATGCCCGACATCGACCCGATCGAGGTCTTCAACCGCGCGGTCGACAATGTCCGGCCCGAGGTCGAAGTTCGCTCGAAGCGCGTCGGTGGCGCCGCCTACCAGGTGCCGATGCAGGTCAACCGCATCCGGCAGCAGTCGCTGGCGATTCGCTGGATCCTGATGGCCGTCCGCGAGAAGAAAGGCCGGGCTTCGCACGAGAAGCTGGCCGACGAGTTGATGGCCGCGTACAAGCGCGAAGGCGCCGCCGTCAGCCGCCGCGATAACGTGCACCGCATGGCCGACGCCAATAAGGCCTTCGCCCACTTCGCCTGGTAGCCGGCAGCGAACATCGAAATTCGCCGTGGTCGGGTCCGCAACCTGCGATCCCCACCACGGCGTTCGTTTGCGCTGGTGGAAAATACCGGGAAGAGTTGGAACCGCAGATGGCGCAGATTTGCAGACCGGGAGGCAGGCGATTCAGCGCTTCTTCGTGCTCTTTTCATCTGCGATATCTGCGTAATCTGCGGTTAAACTCCCCGCTCTTTCGTAACGTTCCCTTTCAACGGTTAGTGTGACCGCCATGCCCCGCGATCTGAAGAAGCTGCGGAACATCGGCATTATCGCCCACATCGACGCCGGCAAGACGACGGTCACCGAGCGGATGCTCTTCTATTGCGGGGCGACGCACCGGATGGGGGAGGTCGACAAAGGGACGACCGTCACCGATTTCGATCCCGAAGAACAGCAACGCGGTATCACGATCAACGCCGCCTGCGTGACCTTCGAGTGGAAAAAGCACCACGTCAACCTGATCGACACGCCCGGCCACGTCGACTTCACCGCCGAGGTCGAGCGGAGCCTGCGCGTGCTCGACGGCGGCGTCGTGGTCTTCAGCGCCCGCGAGGG
The DNA here is from genome assembly GCA_016793185.1 of Planctomycetaceae bacterium. Classification (GTDB taxonomy): domain Bacteria; phylum Planctomycetota; class Planctomycetia; order Pirellulales; family JAEUIK01; genus JAEUIK01. The sequence continues at coordinate 13,771 of JAEUIK010000159.1, forward strand.
GGTCGAAGCCCAGAGCGAGACTGTCTGGCGGCAGGCCGACAAGTACGAAGTTCCCCGCATCGCCTTCATCAACAAGATGGACCGCGAAGGGGCCGATTTCGAAGGGACGCTCGAGCAGATTCGCAGTCGGCTCGAGGCCAATCCGATCGCCATCCAGATCCCGGTCGGCGTCGGTCCGCCGCACTTGCCCGACGCTTTTCGCGGGATCATCGACCTGATCGAGATGCAGCTGCTGACGTTCCCGGCCGTCGAGCAGGGGGCGCGGGTCGAGGCGACCGAGATTCCGGCCGACAAGATCGAAGAGGCCGAACTCTGGCGCGAGCAGATGCTCGAGCAGCTTTTCAACTTCTCGAATGAGTTGGCCGAACTGGTGCTCGAGGGAACGCACGTCCCCGGCGAGCTGATCCGCAAGGTCCTCCGCGACGCCGCGCTGCACCGCCTGGCAGTCCCCGTCCTGTGCGGCTCGGCCCTGGACCACGTGGGCATTCAACCTCTGCTGGATGGCGTGGTCGCCTATCTGCCCAGCCCGGCCGACGTGCCGCCGGTGAACGGCACCGTGCCGCATCCCAAGAAGAAGAGCGATCCCACCACCGAAACGCGCAAGCCCGACCCCGGCGAGCCCTTTTGCGGACTGGTCTTCAAGATCGAAGCGGCCAAGCATGGCGACCTGCATTTCGTGCGGGTGTATTCGGGCACGCTCAAGTCGAACAGCCGCGTGCTGAACCCCGGCCAGGACAAGAAAGAAAACGTCGCCCAGCTCTGGCACATCCAGGCCGATCGCCGCGAGCAGGTCGATTCGGTCGAGGCGGGCGACATCGTGGGCGTGATCGGCCTCCGGCACTCCATCACCGGCGACACGATCTGCGACGTGCAGCATCCGATTCTGCTCGAGACCATCGAGTTCCCCGAGACGGTGATCTCGATGGCCATAGAGCCCGAAAGCTCGGCCGAGCGCAAAAAGCTCTCCGAAACGCTCGAGATGATGAAGCGCCAGGACCCGACCTTCCGGGCGCGCGAAAACGAAGAGACGGGCCAGACGCTGATCAGCGGGATGGGCGAGCTGCACCTGGAAATCATCAAGAATCGTCTGCTGCGCGACTACAAGCTGAACGTGCGGGTCCACAAGCCGCGTGTCAGCTATCGCGAAACGGTGCAAAAAGCGGTCGAAGTCTCGGGCGAATGCCACTTGCAGCAGGCGGGGCAAACGCTCTTTGCCGAGGTGCGGATCCGGCTCGAGCCGTTTCCGGCCGGGACCAAACCGGTCACGATCGACATCGCCGCCGGGGCGGCGCAGCAATTCCCCGACGAAACACTGCCGGCGGTGCTGCAGGTGTTGACCGAGCAGGCCGAGGGAGGCGGGTCGCTGAGCTTCCCCCTGATGCACGTCAAGGTCACCGTACTGGGGGCCACGGCCCCCGAGGCCGAGGCCAGCGAGATCGCCTTCCGCCGCGCAGCCGCCGATGCCTTCCGCAAGGCCCTGCACGAGGCGGGCATCGTGCTCCTCGAACCGATCATGCGGCTCGAGATCACCACGCCCGAGGACAACCTGGGGGATTTCGTCAGCGACCTGCAGCAGCGTCGAGCCTTGATTCAAAGCACGACCACGCGGGGGAAGATGGCGGTCGTGGTGGCCGAGGCGCCGCTGTCGAATTTGTTTGGCTATTCCGGGGCGATGCGCGGCTTGAGCCAGGGTCGGGCGAGCTGCTCGATGGAGCCGGCGGCCTACGGTCCGGCGCCCCCAGAAGTGCTGGCAGCGTTCTTGTAGGGGGACGAGGTTCTTGTCGGGGAACAAGCGCTTCGAACGGGGCTCCCGCGACGCGCTAATTGGTCAAGTCGCTGGTCCGCACAACCGGCAAAGTCGCGGCTGATTCCGGGCGCCCAAAACACCCCTGAAAACCGTAGCGAGAGGCAATTGACAGCCCCAGCCTGAACCCGTAACATCTCTGATTCGCCCATGTTCGTGGCGAAGAAGCAGGTCGGTACGATATTTGACAAGCTGGCGGCGGTTTCACTGCGGGAGCACCTGAGTGGCTGGACATTCGAACGAGACAATTCGCATCCGCATGGAAGCCTACGATCATGCCGTGCTCGACCAGAGCGCGGCCGAGATCGTTGATACCGCCAAGCGAACCGGT
>JAEUIK010000208.1 GCA_016793185.1 Planctomycetaceae bacterium
CGACCGCTGTTGCGCTACGATTTTGCCGACGAATGGAACAATCTCGGGTTCGGCCGGCTCGAGGCCGACGGCGGGCCTTGGTCGATTGCCGCCGGCATCGAAGCGGCTGGCACTGTGCCGCTGGCCGTGATCGATGACGCCCGGGATGGCGACGTCACGCTGTACGCGGCGGTCCACGATCTGCGGTCGGCGGCGGCCCTGTGGTTCAACCGGCCGGTCGGGCCGGTCGACAGTCTGGAATGGCGCGTCGTCGAGTCCTTTTTCAGCGATTACCGCGCCGACGAGCTGACCTCGTTTCCCCGGCTGGCGGAGATCCCGCGCGGCTTTCGCGGCGGAGCCGTCATGCGGCTCGATTGCGACGAGGCGATCTCGGCCGCGGGCCCGTTGTGGCACTACTATCGCGAGCGCGGCATGCCGCTCTCGCTGGCAGTTCTGACGGGCCAGCCAACGACTGCGGCCGACGAGGAGCTGCTGGCCGAGGTGGTGGCCGGGGGAGGCTCGGTCGTGTCGCACTCGGTGCATCATTTTCCCAACTGGGGGGGGAGCTATCACGTGGCCCTCGACGAGGCCGAGGCCTCGCGCGACTGGCTCGAAGCCCACGTTCCTGCCGCGGCGCCGGTCGAGTATGCCGTGTCGCCGTTTCATCAGAATCCCGCTTACGCCGTGCAGGCGCTGGCCGACTCGGGCTATCAGGGATTCGTCGGCGGCATTATCGCCAATGACCCCGAGTACTTGCTGGGGCGCGCCGGCCGCGTGCCGTTTGCGCAGCCGCATGTCGTGTCGCATAGCGCCCAGTGCATGCTGCACGGCGACTGCTACCAGCGCTATGGGAACCGGATCGACCCGTACCTGCAGAGCTTCGAGCTGCATCTGGCGGGCGAAGCGCTGTTCGGCTACCTCGACCATCCGTTTTCAGCCCGCTACCAGTATGGCTGGCTCGACGAGGAAGAACGGATCGGAGCCCACGCGCTGCTGCTCGATCGGTTGCTCTGCGAGCCCGATCTCTGGCGGCCGAACCTGGTCGAGCTGCTGCAATACTTATCGCGGCGCAATCGTTGTCGAATCGGGGTCGACGACGGCGGACGCCTGGTGGCGGACCTGGTCGCGGGGACTGTGATTCCAAGCGTCTGCTGGCAGGGAAAAACCGACGTCGCTTGACCGGCGTCACCGTGTTGGACGAAAAAGGACGGGCATGGATGCGCCGCGAGACGTGATTCTGGTTTCGACCGCCGATTGGGATCACCCTTTCTGGACGAACAAGCAGCACGTGGCCTCGCAGTTGGCGGCGCGCGGGTTTCGCGTGCTGTACATCGAATCGCTGGGCTTGCGCCGCCCCTCGGCTCAGGGACGCGACCTGGCCCGGATTTGGCGCCGTCTGCGCCGGGGCCTGGCCGCGCCGCGCCAGGTGCGCGAAAACCTCTGGGTTGCCGCGCCGCTGGTCATCCCGCTGCATCGTTACGCCCCGGTGCGGGCCCTCAACGATCGGCTGCTGGTCGCGCTCTTGCGGCGGGCGGCGGCTTCCCTCGGTTTTCGCCGGCCGCTGCTCTGGACCTACAACCCGCTCGTCGGCCACCTGGCGGGCCAGCTCGACGCCGAACACCTCGTGTACCACTGCGTCGATGACCTTTCGGCCGTTCCACAAGCGCCGGCCGAGGCGCTGCTCGCGGCCGAACGACAGATCGCCCGCACCGCCGACCTGATTCTCACCACGAGCCCCAGCTTGCAAAAGCGCTTCGAGGCGTGGCGTCCCGAGGCGACGTACTACCTGCCGAATGTGGCCGATTACGAGCATTTCTCCCGGGCCAAGCAACCGGGACTGGAACCGGCTGAGCTCGCCGCGATTCCTCATCCGCGGATCGGCTTCATCGGGGCGATCAGCGATTACAAGGTCGACTTCGAGCTGCTCGCGGCCACCGCCCGGCTGCGCCCCGACTGGCAGTGGGTACTGATTGGCCAGGTGGGGGAAGGCCAGCCCGACACGCGCGTGGCGGGGCTCGACCTGCCGAACGTGCACTTGCTCGGGCCGCGCCCCTACGCACGATTGCCCGACTACCTGCGGGCGTTCGACGCGGCGACCAGCCCCTCGCGCCGGAACGCCTACACCGACAGCATGTTCCCGATGAAGTTCTTCGAGTATCTCTCGGCCGGTCGGCGCGTGGTCGCGACGCGGATTCCGGCGCTGGAGGAGTTCGCCGACGTGGCCGAGTTGATCGAAACGCCGGGCGAGTTCGCGGCGGCGCTGGATCGAATCGCCGCTGGCGCGGGGCCCGATCTGGCCGCCATCG
>JAEUIK010000210.1 GCA_016793185.1 Planctomycetaceae bacterium
CATTGTTACGAACTGGCAGAGCCAGTGCCACCCTCCTGCTTAGTCGGCAGTGCCGACCAGCACTGGACCAGTAAGCACTGGCAGCGCCAATGCCACCCACGGGTTCATTCGATGTATCCAAGCTCGCGGAGCCGGGCTTCGACCGTGGCTTGGGCCTGCGGGCTCGGTTGGCCGGCGACTACGAAGCGACTCGGTGACGGCGAACTGTGCCGCGCGCCGGTACGTGCTGTCGACGGTGGAACCATGTCGCCACGCCCCCACAGCTCACCAAGCACGCGTCCCGACATGCTCGCGGGCGTCGAACCTCCGAGCATCTGCAGAAGGGTCGGGGCCACGTCGCGCAAGTTGGCTCGGCAGGAATCCCCCGGCTGGACGCCGGGAGCGTCGATCATCAGCACGCCGGCGGCTCGATGCGTGCCCGTCAGCTTGGGGTCGGGAACCATCAAGCGCCAGGCGCGGTCGAACTTGGGACGCGTGTGGAAGCCGTCGGCGGGAATCGCGACAACGTCGGGCCACGAGCACTCCAGCGGGTCGCATCCGAGCCGCTCGCGCGTGGCAAAGACGTCGACGAACAGCGGCTCGCCCGTCTCCGGGTGCCGGGCTTCCCTGAAGGCAGCCATCGTTTCGGCCAAGGCGCCGTCGTATTGATCGGCGGTAGAAATCGGGCCGGCGCCAAACCGCGCGGCCGTATTGAGGTAGACCAGGCCAGCGAGATTGCCGTGCAGCGCCACGGCGCGGCTCCGGGCCCAGTCGATCGGGGCCAGCGAGGCCAGCGGCCTTTCGATGTTCGCTGTGCTGCGCCCCGGTTGCCAGCGCCGTGCGAGCGACCGCCGCCAGCGCCAGGTCTTGCGCCAGAGCCAATGGGCCACGTGGCGCGGCGCGTCGGCCCGCACGACCAGGTCGCGCTGCCGGAGCAATTCGGCCAGCGAGATCTTCTCGCGAAAGGGGCCAAAGCCGTGATCGCTGGCGATCACCAGCGCCGCGCGCCGCCGCGCGGCCAACTCGATGAGCTCTCCCAGGCAGTCATCCAAGGTGCGGAGCGCTTCGCGCAGCCTGGCGATCCACTCGGGATGGCCCCCCGGGGCGCTTTCGAGTCCCAGCAGGTGCCAGCAGCGATGCTGCAGCGAATCGAGCGTTTGGAATTGCACGAGCATCAATCGCCAATCGTGCAGCTTGTCGGCGATCTTTGCGGCGGCCACACGGCCGCGGAAGTCGGCCTGCGTGGCGGTCACATTCTGCGACAGTTCGGCAAACGACTCGGGCTTGCGCTTCCAGATCGTCTCGAGACCGTACCACGCGCCGCTGGCGCGCAAGCGCCGCGCAAACTCGGGGTAGGGCTCCAGCACGGCGGCGGTCGAGGGGCTGTCGAGGCCTCCGACGATCAAGCCGCCCAGATTACTCGGCGCGGGATAAGTCATGGGGACATTGATCGATACGACGTCCCCGGAACGGCCCACCGCATCGAACAAGTTCGGCACCCGCACGCGACGAGCCTGGTTCAACCGCAGCGCGCCCGACTCGGCGTCGAGGTAGCGATAGTCGAGGATCCCATGTTCCTCCGGCTGGGCTCCCGTCAAGACGGTCGTCCAGGCGACCGGCGTGATCGCCGGCTGCGTCGATTGGCAGTCGACCAGCGCGGCACGCGTGAGCAGCGTCGCCAGGTTGGGCATGACGCCCGCGGCAGCCAGCGGCATCAGCACGTCGTAGGTCGCGCCATCCAGGCCGATCACCAGCACCCGAGGCGAACTTGGAATCTGCGTCATCGGTGAACTCGCTCGCACGTTCAGGTCCAATCGAATCGCATCTCGGCCGAGCGGGCCGGCTGAATGCGCGCATGAGGAGTCGCTGCGGGAACCTGAATGCGCATTTCCAGGGTGAAGCGCGACTGATGATATTCCTCGACGCGGCGCCGCTCGCGCTGGCTCTGAAACCAGCGCCGCAGGGCCTGCTTGGCGCGGACCTTGGGCGGAACGGCGGCCGCTTGCGCCGCGAGATAGCTGCGCATCCCGGTGGCCAACTGCTCGTAGCCCGCGGCGAAATGCGCGCCGACCGGACCCTTAGAGGCCACGGCAAAGACCGTATGCGGCGACGTCTCGGTTCCTTGCGATCCAATCACGACGGCCGGCAGCGGGGCCAGCAGGCGCTCGAGGCAACTTGGCGTGAAACGCCAATAGTCGGCCGGGTAGTTGTGGATGTAGAAGTCGAACGGCACGGCCAGCACCAGCACGCCGCCAGGCGCCAGCACCCGCGTCATCTCGTCGACCGCGCGGCGCACCTCGAAGACATGCTCAAGCGTGTCGACGCAGATAATTGACTGCGCGCTATCGTCAGGAAGGCTCAACTCGCCCAGGTCCTCGATCTGGTCGACGCCGGGGCCGGGGCGCATGTCGCAGCCGACGTACCTCTGTCCGGGAAACAGCGAGCGCAGGTCTCCCAGGTCTCCTTGATCGGCGACAAGATACGAGCCGAACTCGTAGACCGGTCCCGTCAGGCGAAAGGCCTGGGCGGCAATCGCCACGAACTGGCGCACGTCTTCACGCATGATGGCGCTCCTGAGAGAAGGAGTCGGAGGAACTTGCGGCCGGCAGCAGGTGCCGCTGGCTGCGGAGGGCTGAAAGGTGTTTCATTGCCGCGACGCTCCCGGGGCTTCGACCAGCGCCGCGAAGCGCTCCGGATGCCAGCGATAGACCGCCACGCCCGCGTCGGCGGATGTTCCGGGATTGCTGAAACGCACCACAGGCTGGGCCGACCGCGAAAGAATCTCGCGCAGGGTTCGGCTGCGGGGGCTCTCAGTCGCCAGCTCACGCTCTTCGACCACGACGAAGGCCAGGCGCGGATTCGCCAGCGCCGCGGCGGCCGCTTCGTGGCGATAGGTCGCTCGCCCCGAGTAGAAGCAGGTCCACCCACGGGTATCGAGAACGACGTTCCCCGGCGCGGTGCGCGCGGCCAGCCATTCGGCCGCCTGGCGATGTCCCCACCGGCTGGCATGCAGCGGACGGCTGGTCGGCAACAGGCAAAACGCCGCCGTCAGCACCAGCATGGCGCGCGAGATCCAGCCGGCCGCCGGCACTCGGGGCCAAACGTCGGCCCAGGATTCGGCCCAAGGCATCTGCCGCGCGAGCGCCGCGCCGCCGGCACAGATGGCGCGCGCGGCCACCGCCAGCGCCAATGGCAACAGGGGAAGAAGATGCCGATCGGCGAGATAGCCCGAGCGCGCCGCATGGGCGATCGCCAGGAGCGCGTAGCCGGCCGAGAGTCCGAGCAAGACGCGATCGACGCGCCGCGGCTCAAGCGCCGCTGCCGAGTACCCCGCGCCCGCCACGGCCAGGATCGCGACGACCGGGCCCAACAGGCGGAAGAGTTCGACGCCAAACTGCTTCAGCGCCGCGGCGACCCCTCGCGCGCGGAGGCTCGAGCTGGTTTCTTTGTGTCCGAAGGCCATCGGCTCGCCGCTGGCGAGGCGCCATTGGGAGGGAGCCACGTCGACCGTCGATGGCTGGACCATCGGCTGAGCGAGGGCGTTCAGATAGGCTGCATTCTCGGGACGATGATCGGCGCGGATGCGGCTCGCCAGCAGTTCCGGATCGAAGCCGGCTGTCGCCAGGAGATACGGACCGAGCACGACCAGCACTCCTCCCGCCAGCGCCACCGGCGCCGCCGCTGCGCCAAGCAGCGAGCTTGTGGCACGATTTCGCAGCGCATCGAACGCGAGTGCCATCATCGCGGCCACGAACAACGCCATCGCGGCCGAACCCGCGAGGATCCCCCAGCCCAGCGCCAGGCCGGCCAGCACGATAGCCAGCCACCGCGTCGCTGTACCTGGTTGGGGAGCGCTCGTGAGAAAGATCGTCAGCCCGCAGAGGGCGGAGAGACAGGCCAGGAGTTGCAGGCCGTCGCTCAGCCCGTCGCCACCCAAGCGCGCGACGCTGGTAAGCACACAGAACAGAACGCCGCCGCAGAAAGCTTCCAGCGTGCCGATCCAGCGGAGGAGCAGCACGTAGAGGGGGACGACCGACAGGACGACCGCCGCCGCAGCCGAAGCCTGCAGGCTCTGCAGCCAGAGCAACCGGGAGGCATCGTTTTCCCCGATGCCGAATTGCAGCGCGCTGTGCATCCCGGCGACGACCGTGGGATGAAGGGGCGGGTCGCTCGCCGCCAGGAGGGCTGGCCACCAGCCGTCGCGGGCCATCGCTTGCGCGCCCGCCAGATAGCGGACTGCATCCTGGGCCGGCACCACCGCATGCGCGACCACCCACGACTGCACGAGCGTGGCCAGCGCCAGCAAGAGCGAGATCCGCAGCAGGTGTTGTCGAAGCGCCATCCGTGGCTGCCTGCAAAGAAAGTCTGGCGCGCCGCCTCGCGCGCTGCGCGTGCGAGAAAATTCGCGCCTTACGCGAGGCAGCGTATCCCTTGCGGAACGCAGGGTCAACGTGCGTTCTTCAAGTTGCGAATCTTAACAGAGCAAGGAAGTACGCGACGCCTGATCGAGCCGTGGCGCGCGCTGGCGCGATCCATCGCCTCGCGCGGCACGTGCTAGCATGACAGCAGGCGAAGCGCCGGCGACTCGCCTCGCTGCGCGCTGCGGTGCACGTCGCCTCAACTCCCGTGCCAGCACCAGCGGTAGGTCCTACCGGGTGGGGAGGTGGAGCCGAGCGGGCTGGAATGCCGAATCACATTTCACCGGCGCCGCACGGCGCGCATGTCGTCGCGCTGCGCTTCCAGTCAAAACCGCTCTGCCGCCCGCCTCTGCAAACCACTATCATCTGCCGCCTGGATTGTATGTCGTCGTTGCAAGTACGCGCGGACCGTCGGCGCGAGTCGGCCGAGGACACGACCGCGGCAGCCGCCGAAATCGGCCGCACGCCCCCCGCGTCGAAGCTGCGCGCTGCGCACGCCAAGGAAGGATCGTTCATGGACCGGCAAATGCGGATCACCGACCTGGTGCCGCAGCGTTACCGAGTGTTCGCCTTGTGGTTTGCCATCGGCGCCGCGGTGATCGGCGGCCTCGAAGCTCTCTATCACTACATGCCGCGGCTGGGTGCGCACGCCAGCGACGGCCGGATCGCCGCGTTCGATCTCGACGGGGAGGGGAGCCTCGGCGCCTGGTACTCGTCGTTCTCGCTGGGACTGGCCGCCTGCCTGTCGCTGATCATTCTCTCCGTCCGCCGGCAGCGCGACGACGACTATCACGGTCGCTATCGCGTCTGGTTCTGGGCGGCGCTGTTGTTCTTCGTGATGAGCGTCGATGAGTGCGCCAGCCTGCACGAAGGCTTCAAGGAAATGATGACCGGTCTCACCGGCTATCGCCTGGCCGGCGATGGGTCGCTCTGGTGGGTGCTCGCCTACGGAATCTTCGGCGGCGTGATCGGACTGCGGATGGTGCTTGATCTGCGCCGCTGCCGCGCCGCACTGACCTTTCTGGGGCTCACCGCCGCGTGCTACCTGGTCGCCGTCGTCGTCCAGCTCGAATGGCTGCTGCCCCAGCGCGGCGCGCAAGGAGTGATGGTCGAGGAAGGGCTCGAGATGGGGGGCAACCTGCTGCTGCTCATCGGCCTGGGCCTCTACGCCCGCTACGCGATGCTCGAAGTGCAGGGGCTGATTCCGCTCAAAGAAAAAACGTCCCAGCCGCGCCGCCAGAAAGAGCAGCCGGCTGCCGAGTCGGCGCCGCCGGTGGGCAAGTCCCGCCCGGTCGAAGCGCCGCGCCCCGCGGCGCAACCGATGGCAGCGTCGGCGTCCAAGCCGGCCTTCGCGGTCAACCGCAGCGACGTCGCGACTACCGCGAGCGGAGCCAAGCCGGCTGCCGGGGCCAGCTACGCGTCGGCAGGTCGCGTGGACGAGGCCGACGCGCCCCGGCCGCATCAGCGGCTCTCAAAGGCCGAGCGCCGCGCGCTGCGGCGCCAGCAGCAATCGCAGCGCTACGACGACGAGTAAGCGCCGCTCCGGGAACTGTCGTCGACAGCGTTTTCGGGGAGCCCCTCACCCTAACCCTCTCCCCGGAGTACCGGGGCGAGGGGACAGGCGCTCGGCCTTCTCCCCGCGTTGCGGGGAGAAGGTGGCCGATAGGCCGGATGAGGGGGGCGTGGGTTGGCGTCAAGACATCTGTGCCGCGTCAACGTCTTCACCAGAGCCCCTCACCCTAACCCTCTCCCCGGAGTACCGGGGCGAGGGGACAGGCGGTCGGCCTTCTCCCCGCGTTGCGGGGAGAAGGTGGCCGATAGGCCGGATGAGGGGGGCGTGGGTTGGCGTCAAATCATCTGTGCCGCGTCAACGTTTTCACCAGAGCCCCTCACCCTAACCCTCTCCCCGGAGTACCGGGGCGAGGGGACAGGCGCTCGGCCTTCTATCAACGTCGGCGACCCCTGAACGCCAGGAGGGCAGCCCCGCCCATCGCCAGCAGCATCCAGCTCGCGGGCTCCGGAACGGCGAACATGCCAGCGCCAAAGGGGAGACCCTCGTCCGTGCTCGTCCAGTAGAGGGAATACACGTCCGAGTCATAGAGGGGTTCGATCGTCAACGACTGTTCACCCGCGTCGAACGTGTTGACGATCCCGTTGGCGGCCAGTTCGCTGCTGAGCTGGGCGAGAATGCTCATCGCGGTGGTGCCGGCCGAGGGATACAGGCTCGCGACGAACAGGCCCTCGATGCCGAACTGGACCAGCGAGGGCTCTCCCTCGGGACCAATGCCGGTGGCGACCCGGGTGCCGTCGTCGATGTCCATGATCCCCCCCAACGACATCTTGCCGCCGCTCCCTTGCTGAATGGTTCCGCCATTACCGGCCTGCAGCGTGGGATCGGCCGCGAGGCGTGACGCCACCACCGGCTTCTTTGCGGCGTCGGTTCCGCTGGCCAGACCGAAGACCTTGAAGTTGGGTTTTCCCTTGGCCATGAACTTTTCGGCCCGGCCTGCGCCGAGCACCTTGTTGATCTCGGTGACAAGCGTATCGGCCTTGCGGTCGGCAGCCTGTGCCGCAGTTTCGCCGACGAGTCGTTTGGGGAGGTCGGTGATGGTGACGGTTTTCGTTTCCAGCCCTCCTCCCGCCTTGGGCTGGGTGAAGACCCAGACCATCGGTTTGGCGGCGGTGGCACTGGCCTGTGGCCCCGGAACCGGGTTCGAGACGATCACCGGTTGAATGATCTGGGCGGCCGCGGTCGGAACGATGGCGAGCAACGCAAAACAAACGAGAACGAGCCGGGCCGACAGCCGAAACGAATGGGAGCTGTTCATGATTGGCATTCCTGTGCGCTCATCGAGGTGAAGGGACCAGCCAACACACGGAAACGTCGCTTGTTCAGCGTGGCGCCACCTTCCCACTGCGGCACTCCCGACGGCGGGATTGCGAGCGTCCAGCCGGACGGCGGGAATTCTCACCCCCCGACAGGTCACTTGCAAGCTGTGAGAAACCGAACGCGGGCAACAAATTCGGAGGTGTGGCCGCGAGTGGTCGATCGAGGGTTGGCCGGCGTCACCGACGTCAGGCCACAGCCGCTCGGCGTCGATGAGGCCATTCCACCGGCAAAGACAACTTGCATCGTGGACCTCGCTGGCCTAGCGCCGGCTCGTTTGACGCCTCCCCGGCCCAACGTCTAGGCTCTAGCTCGTTGCACCAGCCGCCCGCTGGAGCCGCGCACCTGGTCGCGGTCGCCGCCGGCTTTCGACTCCATTGCCCGCCATCAGGAAGATTCCCCGCCCCATGGTTCGCACCCGTTTTGCCCCCAGTCCGACCGGTTATCTCCACATTGGCGGAGTGCGCACGGCGCTCTTCTGCTGGCTCTTTGCGCGAGGGCAGGGGGGGGAATTCATCCTCCGCATCGACGACACCGACCAGCAGCGGAATGTCGAATCGGCGCTGGCCCCGATCTTGCACGGTTTGAAGTGGCTGGGGATCGACTGGGACGAAGGCCCCGACATCGGCGGACCCTATGGGCCGTACTACCAGTCGCAGCGGCAAGACAATTATCGCGCCGCGGCCGCCCGGCTGCTGGCCAGCGGCCACGCGTATCTCGACTATGCCACGCCCGAGGAGATCGCCGCCGAGCGCGAAGCGGCCCAAAAGGAAAAGCGTCCGTTTCTCTATAGCCGCAAGTACATGGCCGCCACGCCCGAGCAGCAGGCCGAGTTCGCCGGGCAGGGACGCTCGGCCGTGGTACGGCTCAAGATGCCGCGCGAGGGGAAGCTCGTGCTCGACGACCTGATTCGGGGGCGTGTCGAGTTCGACTGGGCGCTCGAACAGGACCACGTGATCCAGCGGGCCGACGGCTCGTGTCTCTATCACCTCGCCAGCGTCGTCGACGACAACGATTTCGAGATCACGCACGTGATCCGGGCCGAGGAGCATCTCTCGAACACGCCGCGCCAGATCTTTATCCTGCAGGCGCTGGGCTATCCGCTGCCGGTCTACGCGCACTTGCCGTTCGTGGCCGAGCCGGGGAGCAAGAACAAGCTCAGCAAGCGCAAGCTCGACACTTACCTGAAGAATCGCGATTTTGCCCAGGTCAACGAACACGGCCAGGCGATCGCCCAGGCGCTGGGCCTGGAGGTTGCGAAGGAGACCTTCAACCCGGTCGTCGTCGACTTCTACGAGCAGGTCGGCTACTTGCCCGACGCTATCATCAACTACTTGGCGCTCTTGGGCTGGTCGCTCGACGATCAGCGTGAGTTCTTCACTCGCGACGAGTTGATCCAGAGCTTTTCACTCGACCGGGTTGGCAAGGCGGGGGCCAGCTTCGATCCCAAGAAGCTCTGGAGCTTCGAGGATCACTACATGCGCGAGCTCGAGCCGACGAAGAAGCTCGAGCTGATGCTCCCCTACCTGCAGCGGGCGGGACTGATCGCCGACCCCGCGCCCGCCGCCGATCTCGACAAGCTGGCGCAGATCATCGCCGCCTCGGGGGATCGCCTGAAGGTGGCGGGCGATATTCTGGCTTACGCCGATTTCTTCTTCGCGCCCGAACTGACCTACGATCAGGACGCCTTCGAGAAGCGCCTGCGCAAGCCGGGAGCGGCCGACCTGTTGGCGCGCTACCGCGAAACGCTCGCGGCGCTCGCCACCTGGGACGTGGCGACGCTCGAGCAGGCCACGCACGAGTTCCTGAACGCCGCCGGCATCAAGATCGGCGACATCATCCACGCCATTCGCGTCGCCACCACGGGAAAGGCCGTCGGACCTGGTTTGTACGACTGCCTGGCGATCCTCGGCCGCGAAGAGACCCTGCGGCGGATCGACCAATCGCTGGCGGCGATTTGACCGTTTGCCGTCGTCCGCTTTTTTCTGGGCACGGGGAGTCCCAGGCAAGGCGAGTATCCGCGCGGGGGTTTCCCCTGTCTTGTTAAAGCCTTCTCAAATCGTGTCGGTGACTCTTGCCGGATTAGTGAGAATCAGTGGCGATTAGTGTTCTCTTGCTGGCCGGTGCGAGTGCAAGTCCGTGAGAATGAATCGCTTCCATTGCAATCCGTCTCGCTGGCCGAAGTTGAGCAGATATCCGACCTGCTGTCGGGCGATCCGCAGGTAATTGAAGAGCTGCGCCTCGTGTTCGGAGTTCAAGTCCGAGATCGCCTTCAATTCCACCACGATGGCATCGTAGACCGTCAGGCCGGTAATGCGTATCGAGCTGACGGTTCTTGTAATGCACCGCCAGTTCACGCTTGGATTGGAACGGAATTCCACGGAAAGCAAGCTCAATTTCCAGGCTCTGCTGGTAGATCTCCTCCGCCATTCCGTATCCGAGGTGGTTATAGACCTCAAACGCCGCGCCCACGAAACGGTAACCTTCATCTTCGAGCATCGTCGCAGCTCCGACGGATCAGGTCAGGGAACGCTAATCGTCGCTAATCTTCGCTAAGGAGAAGATTAGCGGGAAAAACGTCCGAATCGCAAACTGCCTTCTTTCGTCGACGGTCGGTAGTAGGAAGCGGATCGCCATGAGCCGCGCGCCCCCGGTGCGGCCAAGTGGTCAGCGAACTCGGGCTACCCCAACCCCGCCGGCGCACCCGCGCCGATGAAATCCCATGGAGCGTCCGTCGCGCGCTATCCTCCGCGAGTGACTTTGCCGTCCAGGTCCGCCGCAAGGGGCTTGCAACCTTGCCGCGCGGTTCGATAATCGCAGCACGCCGCGGGCGTACCAATTCCCTGCGCGAGCCCGCCTGCCTTGTGCCAGGGTCGTGCCGGGCGATGCAGCGCGCACCCCTTAGCCGAGTGGAAGGTCTGTCAGCCATGTCGTTGTTAGTCGTGGGATCGGTTGCGTTGGATAGTGTCGAGACACCGCAGACGACGCGCGACGACGTGCTCGGCGGTTCGGCCGTGTTTTTCTCGTACGCCGCCAGTTACTTCGGCCAGGTGCGGCTCGTGGGGGCGGTGGGCGAGGATTGGCCTGCCGAGCACACCGAATTACTTAAGTCGCGCAACATCGACACCACCGGCCTGCAAGTGGTCGCCGACGGCAAAACCTTTCGCTGGCGGGGCAAATACGCCCCCAATATGAACGACCGCGAGACCCTCGAAGTCCATCTGAACGTCTTCGGCGAGTTCCAGCCGGTCCTGCCCGAAAGTTACCGCGGCTGCGATTACCTCTTCCTCGCCAATGGACCTCCGGCGGTGCAGCGGAGCGTGCTCGAGCAGCTCCCCCAGGCCAAGCTCAAAGTGGCCGACACCATGGACCTCTGGATCAGTACCCAGCACGATGAATTGCTGGACCTGCTTCGGCGGATCGACGGACTGGTGATGAACGACCACGAAGCCAAGCTGCTGGCCGACGACGAGAACCTGGTGCGCGCGGGGCACACGGTCCGGAAAATGGGGCCGAAGTTCGTCGTCATCAAGAAGGGGGAACATGGGGCGATGTTCTTCAGCGAGAACGAAACCTACGTCATGCCCGCGTTTCCGACGCCCCAGGTGGTCGATCCCACCGGGGCGGGCGACAGCTTTGCCGGCGGCATGATGGGCTATCTCGCTTCCCGCGGCGAGATCACTCCCAAGGTGCTCAAGGAGTCGCTCGCCTACGGTACGATCGTGGCCAGCTACAACGTCGAGGATTTCAGCCTCGACCGCATGCGCCAGATCGAACGTCCCGACGTCGATCGCCGGTTGGGCGAGTATCGGCAAATGCTCAGCTTCTGATCGGCGCCTCGGCTGGGGAAAGACTCGCATGCAGCGTTGGGTACGTACGTTCGTGGCCGTCGAGGCGCCAGGCGATGTCGCGGCCCGGGCGGTCAAGCTGGTCAACCGCTTGCAAGGAGCGCCCGCCAAGGTCCGTTGGACGAGTCCGCCGCTGCACTTCACCCTCAAGTTCCTGGGGGACGTCGAGATCCTGCAGATCCCCGAAGTCTGCCGGGTGGTCGCCGACGCCATCGCCGACATGCCGGCCTTTGATCTCGAGGTCCGCGGCGCCGGCGCCTTTCCGACCGCCGACCGCCCCCGGACCGTCTGGATCGGCACTGGGAGTGGCACCGAGCAGATGGTCGCGCTGCATGAAGCGCTCGACAACGCCCTGGCTGAGATGGGCTTCCGGAGCGATGGACGCCGCTATCGGCCCCACCTGACGATCGGACGGGTGCGGAACAGCCCTGCTGGAGTCGACGCCTTGGGAGATGCCATCGCGGCCGAGGCCGATTTCCAGGGGGGCGTGATGCGCGTCGACGAAGTCCTCGTCTTCAGCAGCCGCCTGGAACGGTCGGGCCCGGTGTACGAGGTGCTAGGACACGCGGACCTGGGCTAGCCCGGGTTTTGCCGCCGGGGCGTCGGCAGAAGGCTGGTAACGTCCGCCGGAGACCCGTGGATCGAGATTCACCCCCCATCGGAGTCCAAATCCCGCGAAATTCCTCTTGTTGCCTATAGTGAACGCCGATACACTATTCAGGTGTTCACTGTATGGGTTCCGTTCGCCGCTGGCCGATCACCCTTGCTCGGGCCGCGGAGTTCATCAAGATAAAGAGGGTTTGGATCCATGGTTACCGCAACAAAGCTGAACCACCGCATGCCTAAAAAAGAGTCGAAGAGCGACGTTACCGGCCGCGGAACCTCGGTCAAGGAGGCCGCCAAGGGGAAGGGGATCCTGGAGCAGAACTCCACCCTCAAGAACACCCTGTCGCAGATCGAAAAGCAGTTTGGCGAGGGGGCCATCATGCCCCTGGGGGTCGATCGCCAGGGACCGATCGAGGGGATTTCGACCGGGAGTCTGTCGCTCGACATCGCCGTCGGCGGCCGAGGGTTGCCCAAGGGGCGGATCGTCGAGGTCTACGGTCCCGAGTCGAGCGGCAAGACGACGTTGGCGCTGCATGTGGTGGCCAACGCCCAAAAGGCGGGGGGAATCGCGGCTTTCGTCGATGCCGAGCATGCCTTGGATCCCACCTGGGCCAAGAAGCTGGGAGTCGAGCTGGAAACGCTGCTGGTGAGCCAGCCGAGCAGCGGCGAAGAAGCCATGCAGATCACCGAGATGCTCATCAAGAGCAATGCGGTCGACGTGATCGTGGTCGACTCGGTCGCCGCGCTGGTTCCGCAGAAGGAACTGGAGGGAGAGATCGGCGACTCCCACGTGGGCCTGCAGGCCCGCCTGATGAGCCAGTCGCTCCGCAAGCTCACCGGCGTCATCAACAAGAGCAAGACCTGCGTGATCTTCATCAACCAGATTCGCGAGAAGATCGGGGTGATGTTTGGCAGCCCCGAGACGACGCCGGGAGGCCGGGCGCTGAAGTTCTATGCCTCGTGCCGGATCGACGTGCGCCGCATCGGCCAGCTCAAGGAGGGGGAAGACGTCGTCGGGCAGCGGGTGCGGGCT
>JAEUIK010000261.1 GCA_016793185.1 Planctomycetaceae bacterium
TCGGGGTTCACTTTGCAGACCCAGACCTGGCCGTCGTACTTGGCGATCCGCTCGGCCGGCACGTGGGCCTGCACGCCGCGGACGGGGGTTCCCAGGAACAGGCAGGGATCGGTGCAGAGCGTGGTGGCCTCGATCAGCACGTGGCGGTCGGTCCACCCGGCCACCAGCGGCGTGCCGTCGGGAAAGGGCTGCAATTGCAGATGGTCGAACGCTCCCTGCCGGGCGAGGCGAGTGAGCAGCTGGTGCGAGACGCGCGAGATCCCGGCGACGTGGCTGAACCGCGAGCAGGTGCCGACCTTGATCGTGCGGGAGACGCGCGAGCGGCCCGCCATGGCCAGGATGTCGCCGCTCCCCAGGCCGGCGATGAGCGCGGCCGCGTTGGGGGCGATCTCTCCGCTGAAGGTCATCATGCTCAGGCTCCGCCCCGGTGAAACGTCAGGGCCCAGTACAGGCTGGCCGCGAGGGCGACGAGCAGTTCCTCGATCGTGGGACGTCGCATTCCGCATCCCCCAACGAAAACAGCCCACCGATCTCCCGCGCCGGGTGTCGATGGACCCGGTGGCGAGTGAAGGTGGGCTGCAGTGTTCTGCCGGCCTTAATTTGTCAAACAGGCTTTACAAAATCGCTCTCCGCGTGCTTACGAGGCCTTTTGCAGGTCCTCGGCTCTGAGGTGCCGCTCGAAACTCCGCTCGATCGCGACGCACTGGCCGCCGACGAACGTCATGTGCAGCTCGGCCTCGCCGAACATTTTCGGCTTCCGTCCCGCCTTGATCAGCGAGGCAACGTGGGACTGCACCTTGGTCACGAGCTCGGCTTCGCTCCCGAGCGACTTCGTGGGTCCCGGGCGGACGACCCCGTCGCGATAACGGGGCTTGGCCCATTGGATCTGGCCGCCCCGAAAACAGATCACAAGCTGGGTGTAGCCGTTGAAGCCGGGCTTGAGGCCGCGGCGCAGCAGATCGGCCGCGTAGCTCATCAACGCGGCCTGCTCGGCTTGCTCGCCGCCGACCGAGGGATTCCCTCCCGCGGGGCGAGTGTCACTCCCTCTTCGTGAGGTCGTCATCAGTGGGCAGCCTACGAGGCGGCCGAGGGAGAGTCAAGATTCAAGCCGCACTGTGATCCATCCGTCGTCCAGTTCACTCCTCTTCCGAGATCGCCTCGAAAAGGTGCCATCGGACGAGCGTGACGTTCAGCACCAGGCAAGCGACAAAGAACGTAGCAAGGGCCCGCCACCCGGCGACAGCCGCAAAAACTATCGAAATCGCCGATGCATAGGCCCCCACCGCTCCAATCATGCAACCGATGACCGAAATAGTGCGGGTGCTCATCATTCCTCCACAGGTTATTTCACGTGAAATAGTCAATCGAACACGTACAGCGAAAAGAACTCGTCGACGACGGTCGTGTCGCCGGCAGCGTGCCGGTCCCGCAGCTCGCGAAGGTTTTTGGACAACTGCCGCAACTCGCTGGCGTAGCCGCCGGCGTGGATGTTGGAATTGGAGATCGTCTTGAGGAGCAGGGCGGCGCTCTCCAGCAACCCCTCGAGATTGATCCTGAAGCCCATCGTTTGGTTTCCCTCGTTGTTGGCTGTCTCGCGCAATGCGGCGACCATCGCTGCAAAGCTCAGTCCGCTACCGAATCCCAGGAAAAACGTCACGAGCGGCGACATACTGGCCTCACCCGCCTCCGACGTTGGGGAAGAGATCGTCGCGGCGGACGGTGCCCGCCTGGCTCAGGAGCTCGATCATTTCCTGGTCGGACTTGCCCAGGAAGACGACCAGCGAGCTGAACCCGTACTCGGGGCTCCCCTCCTTGGTTTTGGTCCGCCCCTTGCGGAGCTGAAGAATATCGGCCTCGGTCAGTCCGACCATCAGCACGCGACCCCCGGTCGCACCCACGCCAGCAGCAACAATCATGGGATCTCTCCTCGACAAGGTTTGGACTTTATGCGTTTGCGAGGCGCGGCATCAGGTTGGACGCCACAATT
Organism: Planctomycetaceae bacterium; assembly: GCA_016793185.1. Taxonomy (GTDB): domain Bacteria; phylum Planctomycetota; class Planctomycetia; order Pirellulales; family JAEUIK01; genus JAEUIK01. The sequence goes on from JAEUIK010000261.1 coordinate 1,988, forward strand.
GCCGACGCCGGATACGGCGAGAACGGCGTAAGCACATGTTTGACACGGGCGCCAAGCTCGAACGTCGGCACATCGGTCTTCATAGGTTCCCTTCGCGATCAGAATGCTCGGCCAGG
>JAEUIK010000277.1 GCA_016793185.1 Planctomycetaceae bacterium
TGGCCCGCGTGCTGGAAGCGGCCCAGCGCGAAGCCGACACGATGAAGGACGACTTCGTCTCCACCGAGCACTTGCTGCTGGCACTGACAAAAGTCGACAGCAAAGCCAAGAACGTCCTCAAGCTCAACGCCATCGGCGAGCAGGAGATTCTCAAGTCGCTGCAGGCCGTCCGCGGCAGTGCCCGCGTGCAGGACCAGAACCCCGAGGAAAAGTTCCAGGCTCTGGAGAAGTACGGGATCGACCTCGTCAAGCGGGCCAACCAGGGGAAACTCGATCCGGTGATCGGCCGCGACTCGGAGATCCGGCGCGTGATCCAGGTGCTGTTGCGGCGCACCAAGAACAATCCGGTGTTGATTGGCGAGCCGGGCGTCGGTAAGACGGCCATCGCCGAGGGTCTCGCCCTGCGCATCGTCCAGGGGGATGTCCCGCAGAGCCTCAAGAACAAGCGCGTCATCGCCCTGGATATGGGAGCGCTCGTCGCCGGCACGAAGTTCCGCGGCGAGTTCGAAGAGCGACTCAAGGCCGTGCTCCGCGAGGTGGAGTCCTCCGGCGGAAACGTGATCCTGTTTATCGACGAGCTCCACACGGTCGTCGGCGCCGGTCGCGCCGAAGGGGGGAGCGACGCCGCGAACCTCCTCAAGCCGGCGCTCGCCCGCGGCGAACTCCGCTGCATCGGCGCGACGACGCTCGATGAGTATCGCCAGCACATCGAAAAGGATCCGGCGCTCGAACGGCGTTTTCAGCCGGTCTTCGTCGGCGAACCCTCGGTGGAAGACACGATTGCCATTCTCCGTGGCCTGAAGTCGCGCTACGAGACGCATCACAAAGGGGTCAAGATCAAGGATTCTGCGCTGGTCGCGGCGGCCAAGCTGGCGGATCGCTACATCACCGATCGCTTTCTGCCCGACAAGGCGATCGACCTGATGGACGAAGCGACCAGCCGGCTGGCGATGGAGCTCGAGAGCGTCCCGGCCGAAATCGACGAAGTCCAGCGCCGGCTGGTGCAGCTCGAGCTCGCCTCGCGGCAGCTGGCCGAAGAAACCGAGGAGCATGCCGTCGAGCGGCGGGCCGAGATTGAAGAAGAAGTCCACGAGCTGAAGCGCAAGCTGGCCGATCTGCGCGAGCAGTGGGAATCAGAAAAGCACGGCATCGGCGACGTTCAGCACCTGCAGAAGCGGCTCGACGAGATCGAGCGCGAGTCGTCGCTGGTCAGCGCCGCCATCAAGGAAAAGCAGAACACTTACCAGCGGATTGGCGAGGACGAGTACCAGAAGCTCTACGAGCTCGACAACGAGCGCAAGCAGGTGCTCAAGCAACTGGAGAGCGCCTCCACCGCCGATCCCACGCCCGAGCGGCGGCGCTTGCTGCGCCGCGAGGTGGGACCCGAAGAGATCGCCGAGGTCGTCAGCGCGTGGACCGGGATCCCGGTCTCGCGCATGATGGAGACCGAGCGTGCCAAACTGCTCGTCATGGAAGAACGCATCCACCAGCGCGTGGTGGGGCAGAACGACGCCGTGGAAGCGGTCAGCAACGCCGTGCGCCGCAGCCGCTCGGGCTTGCAGGACCCGAATCGCCCCATTGGCTCGTTCATCTTTCTCGGGCCGACGGGCGTCGGCAAGACCGAGCTCTGCAAGGCCCTGGCCGAGGTGATGTTCGACGACGAAAACGCCATGATCCGCCTCGACATGAGCGAGTTCATGGAGCGGCATACCGTCAGCCGGTTGATCGGGGCCCCCCCGGGCTACGTCGGCTACGAAGAAGGGGGCCGGCTGACCGAGGCCGTGCGCCGCCGCCCCTACTCGGTCGTCCTGCTGGACGAAATCGAGAAGGCCCATCGCGACGTCTTCAACATCCTGTTGCAGGTGCTGGATGACGGGCGCCTGAGCGACAACCAGGGACACACGGTCGATTTCACGAACACGATCATCGTGATGACGTCGAACATCGGCAGTCAATTGATCCAGGAGATCTCGCGCCAAGGGGGCTCCGACGCCGAGATCCAGGACGCCGTGAAGGGAGCACTCGAAGAGCGGTTCCTGCCCGAGTTCCTCAATCGCATCGACGACGTGATCGTCTTCGAACCGCTGAAGAAGGAACAGATCCACGAAATCGTGGGGCTGCAGATCAAGCGGCTGCAGAAGCAGCTGGCCGAAAGTGACCTGCGGCTCGAAGTCGCTGCGGCCGCGATCGACGAGATCGCCGAGCGCGGATACGATCCGGTCTACGGCGCCCGGCCGCTCAAGCGGGTGATTCAGCAGCAGATTCAGAACCCGCTGGCGACCGAGATCCTCCGGGGCGAGTTCCCGGAAGGCAGCGTGATCCGCGTAGACTATCGCGACGGCGAGTTCAGCTTTGCCCGCGATGCTGGGGCGGAACGGGTCGGATCGTAGACCAGGTGCTGCCTGAGAATCGGCGGGGGCGAGCCCCTGCGCTCGAGGTTTGACCCGGGGTTCCGCATGACCAAGGCCTGGCAGCTTGTCGCCGTTGCAGCGCTGGCGGGACTGCTGCTGTTGTGGAACCTGGGCGGCGTCACTCTCTGGCAGGATGAAGCCGCGACCGCGGTGCTCGCCCAGCGGATGCTTAAGTTCGGCAAGCCGCTGGCGTACGACGGACGCAATCTCATCACGATGGACTATCCGCCGGACGAGGAGTCGCCCGAGCGCCTCCTCGAGCTCTCACAGTCGCCCGAGAACGCCCTTCGCTACCTGTCCGAGCGCGGCGACTTCAAAGCCGATACCACATGGATCGGGCACCCCTGGGGACAGTTCGTCCTGGCAGCCGGCGGATTTCAATTGTTCGGCGAGGGTGACTGGCAAGCCCGACTTCCATTTGCCGTTTGCGGCGTGCTGACGGTGGTGCTGCTCTTCGCGTTCGTGCGCGCCCGCTTCGACGCGCTGACCGCCTGGCTGGCGGTCGGGCTGCTCCTCGGAAATGTCTACTGGCTGCTCCATATGCGGCAATGCCGGTACTATGCCCTGACGAGTCTGCTGACGTGGCTGACGTTCGTCCTGTACTGGCGCTGGCAAGAGCGCCGCCGCTGGGGAGGAGCCGGCTTCGCTGTGAGCGCCTGGCTGCTCTTTCAGTGCGACTACGGAACGTTCTTCCCTGTGGTCATGCTGCTGTTGGGCGAATCCTTCTGGGCCGGCCGCCGGCTGCGAAGCGAGACCCTGGCCTACGCTGTCGTCCTGGCGCTCATGGTGCTTCCCTGGTGCTGGTACTACGAACTGGGCCGACGGCTGAAACCGACCGCGATCCCGCTGGAAACTCGGCTTCTCGGGCTGGTCTATACCGTCAATCAATTCGTCGCTCCGCTGCTGGTGCTGGGGGGCGCGTTGCTCGCGGCCTGGTTCGAGCGGCGGTCCCGCGGAAAACACGCCGACGTTTCGCGCGCCCGCCTGGTGGGCGTGGGGGCGGCCGTGATGGGATTGGTCACCCTCTGGATGGCGTGGGTCGCGCCCTTTCCGTTCCATCGCTATGTGGTTGGCCTGACGCCCTTCGCCGCGTGGATCGGCGCCTATGCCCTGGCGTCGGTCGCTGGCTGGATAGAGGCCTGGCTGGCCCTCCGACGGTATCGAGCACCTTGGGCCGTGGCTGGCGCGCTCGTACTCGTGGCGACGCCGTGGCTGGCACTCCCCGTCAACGTCTGCCTCCCCCGCACAGCGCGAACAACACCGCTCGAGTTTCTTGCCCGGACCGAGTTCCAGCGTCTCTACGAAATCTACGCGGGCACGATTCCCGACCCGACGCGCGAGCTGCTGGCAGCTGTGGAGCGTTTGGCCCCTCCCGACGAGGAACTCTTGACCAACGGCGACGACATCCCTTGGATGTTCTATACCGACCGGCGGATCCGGGGCGGAATCTTGGCGTTCCGCGTCAATGCCCCGCTGACTGGGCGCATGGTCTTGATCGCTCGCCGCGGGGCCGAAGTGGCCCCACCCTGGTTGATCCAAAACGCGGTCGGCCAACTGGAATGGACCGAAGCTGCCGAGACGATCGTCGAGTGCCGGCGGCCGAACTGCCCGGACCCGTTTGTGAACTACTTACAGAACCGCGAATCGCGGTTGGTCGTTTTTGGGGTCGCGACTCCACCGGCAGCCGAGGCGGAATAGGGACCATCCCCTGGCCAACTGCCCGGGACCGACGGGTAGAGAATTATTCTAGTTTTTGCGATAAAAATGCTTGCAGGGGCTTTCCCCCCCGACTAGAGTCTGAGGTAGCTTCGGTTAGCGTACCGAACGATCTTTCCTGTGGTGTTGCCAGTGACGCGGAACTGACGCCAGGTCCAAGAGTTGTGGATCCATCTTCCGGCCCCACCTGGCCGGAAGCCCTCTTTTGGCTCTGTTCTCGCGCACAGCTCGAATAGGCGCGCCGCATCCCTGCCTCGGCAACGAACCCATGTTTGGATTCCGCCGTTGCCTGGCGTGATGTGAACCGTGCCGGGTGGCCCTCGTTGAGCCGCAGCTTTTGATCGGAGCCCTCGGGCCTCGAGCGACGCTGCAACTGGACTGCAACCAGAGCCCCGCCCCAGCGAGCCGCCAGGTGCGTCATTTCCCCGTCGCCGAACCCTTGGGAAACAACGAAGTGGGCATTCGCTGATCCGACGTACAGTTCGTAGCCATGACCGAACCGACTGCAGAGACTCCGAGCCGAAGCTCGACGGCCGCCCCGCAAGCAGCTCACCCGACGGTTAGCGCGGCGCGGTATGAGGAGCCGTCGCACAGCGTTGCGCCACCTCGTCGGCCGCGCGCTCGCCCGACTGGATCGCGCCCTCGAGGTATCCCATCCATTCGGTCGCCGTTTCGGTCCCGGACCAGTGGACCCGGCCACAGGGCTCGCGGAGTGCCGCACCAAAGGCGATCAAGGCGCCTGGGCCCGTCACGCCTGCGTAGCACCCCCGGCTCCAGGGGTCGTTGTTCCAGTTCTTCTCTGCGAAATCTGTCGGGGCGAGTGCGTCCGGGCCGAAGAACCTGGCGAACTCATTCAGCACCGCAGTGCGCCGCTGGTCGCTAGATCGCTCTCCCCAAGTGCGCGCCACCTGGCCGTCGCTGAACGTGACCAGGGCCGGCTGACCGCCGTCGTGCGACGTGTCGTCAAAGGTCGTCACTGTCGGACCGGTATCGCTGAAGGCCTCGCCCGAAAAGCCTTTCTCGCGCCAGAACGCCCGGTCGTAGGTGGCGATGTACTTGATGCACGACCCCATG
>JAEUIK010000334.1 GCA_016793185.1 Planctomycetaceae bacterium
GGGCCGCCGCTGCCATTCCCCTTGGGATCGCCTCCCTGCGCCATGAATCCCCGCAGCACGCGGTGAAACGGCAGACCGTCGTAAAACTTCTTGTCAACCAGCGCCACGAAGTTGGCGACCGTGTTGGGGGCCTCGTTCTCGAACAGCTCCAACGTGATGTCGCCTCGATTGGTCTTGAGCACGACGCGCGGGAGATCGTCGGCCTCCCCCTCCTTGGCGCGGAGCTCCTGCTCTTTCTTCCACATCTCGCGGTACTCAGGCACCAGCGTGAGATAGGTTTCTCCCTCCTGGTCGAGCCCCTTGGCCTCTTTGGACTTCTTGAGGTAAGCCTCGGCGGTGTCGTAATCGTTGAGGGCAAAGGCCGCCATGCCGGCCCATTGGCCGATCTGCGGATTGGGCGCCTGCGTATCGGCCAGGAGCTTGCCGAGGCGCAATGCCTCCTCGTATTTGTCCGAGCGGAGGTCGTTGTAGGTGACCGCGATCAAGAAGTTCGTCACGTCGCCGTCCGCCTTGGGATCGGCCGTGTAACTCGCCTCGGCGGCCTGAATCACCGCCGGCGCCATCTGCTCCCCTTCGTCCAGGAGACGATTGTACTCCTCTTCGATCTTGCCTCGCTCGTCGGGCTTGGCCACCTTGTACTCGAGCTGCAATTCCTTGAGCCGGGCGAGCAGTTTCTTCCAGTCGGCCAGCTTCTGCTGGAACTCGGCGACCGCACCGGCGGCCGACGCTGCAGGTTCGGATTTCGCCTCGCTGGCGGCGGCCGGTTGCTCGGCTGCGGCCGCCGGCGTTTCAGCGGCCGGCGTTTCGGCAGCGGGTGCTTCGGCAGCGGGTGCCTCGGTTGCCGGCGTCTCTGCGGCCGGCGTCTCTGCGGCGGGGGGAGTTTCGCCCTCGGTCTCCTGGGCCAGGACCCAACCCGTCGCGAGGAATCCCGTCGCGAGCAAGCTTGCGACCAGCAAACCCGCCGCCAGTCCCGCACGTCCCATCCAACTCAAACGCATCATGGCTCGTCCTTCGGAATCTCTAGGAATAAATTCGCCCCCAAGTTGGTCTGGCTGGGGGAGTTAATCGTGTTCGTGACGTGGGTAACTTACCACAGGCGTGGCGACCGCCTACCCCATTTCTTCGCTCCGCGATCCCCTGGCGTGCACAGCAGCGCGGGCGGGAGTCGGTGGCGCTGCCACCGCTCGCCCCGGCCGGAGCGAGTCACTATAAATGGTGGAGTCTCCCTCTCTCAACGCAGATTGCCGTCGGTTGGTTCGTTCCCGGCTGACGCCCCCCTGCCCGACCGCTACCCCCTACTCTGCTCGCCCGCGAGGTTGAATTGGCGCGAAAGAACCAACGCCGTCCCCAACCGCCGGCGCGGGAACCGGGAGACGCCGGTCCGGGCACGGTGCGCATCGTGGGGGGGGAGTTCCGAGGGCGAAAGCTCCGCTACAGCGGCGACGAGCGGACGCGTCCGATGAAGGACCGTGTCCGCGAGGCGGTCTTCAACCTGCTGACGACGTCGGTCAAGGGAACGCACGCGATCGATCTGTTTGCCGGGACCGGCGCCCTGGCTTTCGAGGCCCTGAGCCGGGGGGCCGAGCGGGCGACGCTGATCGAGTGTCATTTTCCGACGGTCGCGGTGATTCGCGAAAACGCCCGCACCTTGCAGGTGGAGGAGCGCGTCGAGATCGTGGGGGCGGATACGTTTTACTGGATCGCGCATCACGCCGATTTGGGTCCGTTGCCGCAAACAATTTTTGTCGCGCCGCCGTACGAGTTCTTCGTCACGCGCGCCGACGAGATGCGTGCGCTGATCGCCCGTTGCCTGACCGAGGCGCCGTCGGGAAGTCGGATCATGGTCGAATCCGACTCCCGCTTCGACACCGGCGAGCTGCCCGACGCCGAGCAGTGGGACGTGCGCGAGTACCCGCCGGCGGTGGTTTCGATCTATCGCAAGCCGGCGAGCACGAGCCCCAGTGCCGCACCTGCCTAGGGAGTTCCTCCGCATGGACATCATGAATCTTGCCGGTGTGCCGGCCTTCACCACCAAGGATGGCTCGGAGATTCGCGAGTTGCTGGCGTACCGCAACTCGTCGATTCGCCACCAGAGCCTGGCCGAAGCCCGGTTGCTCCCCGGCTCGAGCACGACGCCGCATTACCATCCCCGCGCCGAGGAGATTTATTACATCACCTCCGGGGTCGGGCGGATGCGGATCGGCGACGAAGTGCGCGAGGTTGGCCCGTTGGACGCGATCGCGATTCCCCCCGGCGCGCCGCACCAGATCACCAATCACGGCGAGCAGGATCTGCGCTTTCTCTGCTGCTGTGCACCGGCTTATGAAGACTCCGACACGGTCCTGCTCGATCCGTTGGGCTGGGAGCCCGTCAGCCGGAGTTGACCGACTTCCCTGCGCCGCTTGAAGTTACCTCCACTGCGCCAGCAGCGCGGTTGCCAGCACCGGAGGTGACAGCCCCCCGGTAGGAGTTACCGGATCCCTACGCGCGGAACAAAAATTTAGATTCTCTCATTCTACTCACACTCTCCAATCTTCCGATCTGTACCTAGGGGGAGCGCGCCGCTCTGAGCGGGTCGCGCTACGCCCAGTGGCCGTGGGAAATGTTCCGGCGGCCGCTCGCGGAGAGGAGGCGATCGCAGGCTGCGACGACGCCAGTCGACAGCTTGTGCGCGGTGCGGAGCCGGGCTCCGCCTCCAGCGAGGTTGAAATAGGCCACGACGGCTTATTGCAACGGAGTGCTCGGGTCGTGCGTGGAGATCGGTGATGAGTGTCAGCAGTCGACGGCAGACGCCGACGTGGCCGTTTTTGTTGGTATTGGTTTCGCTCTTCGCGTTGAGCCTGACGGCTCCGCGACGCTGGGAGCGAATCGCCCGCAGCAAACCGCTGGTGATCAGCGCCAAGCACACGTTGCAGCCGCGACGCCCGCGGCTCGCGCAACCCCCGGCGGTCGGCGGCCGTGCCGCGGCCAGCGAACCGACCCTGGCTCCGCCGGAAACATCTGTCGCGAGCGAGCCCGGCCAGCCGGCTCCCGCTGCGCCGCGCGCCTCCGCCCCTCCGCGTGGTCCGCTTCCGGACCTCGGCCCCGCGATTGGCAAATTGGCGACGCCCAGCCTGCTTGGCCCCGAGGGGCAACTGGCAGTGCGCATCCATGCCGACCTGGCACCGCGTGTGGCGCTGCGTCCCGAGAAGCCGGCGCCGCTGGCCGAAACGGCCGAGCCGGTGCTGAAGCTCCCCCTCCCGCCGGTCGAACCTCCGACGGCGACGCTCGAGTCGGCTCCCACGGAGGCGACGCGGCTCAAGGACGAGTCGCCCGCGCCGGCGAACCTCCGCCTGCTGGTGGAACCCTCGGTCGCGCCGACGCTCGTGGCCGACGACGAGTCGCACGATCCCGGGCTGCCGGGCTTCACCTGGACCGAGCCGGTGCAATTGTTGGAACGGCTCGAAGGTCTGACCGACCGTGACGGGGCGCGCCCCTGGGCTTATGAGGTGATCGCGCTGATTCACGAGCTGCTCATCACCGCCGGGCCGAACACGCCGGAAGCGGGCCAGGTGCTCGACAGCCTGCAGCGCGCCGCCCAGGCGAGCTCGGAGGTGGCTGCCGAGATCGCGGGTCCCGACTCGACCGAATTGCAGCGCGTGGCCTACGCCCTCAAGCGCCGCATGGCCGCGTGGGAACCCCTCCGTCATCTGCCCCCCCGCAGCGAAGCCGAGCTGGCCGTCGCCGTGCCCGAGCCCGATCGCCTCGCGCTCTGCCTGAGCGAGATCGACGCGGCCACGCAGGCCAACCCGGCGGGGTCGGGCTGGCGCGACTATTTGCTGTTCGACAGTCTGCAGGGATTGGCGGCCGGCACCGGCGGCTCCGATGCACAAGCAACGCGCCAGCTCGCGCAGCGCGTGCTGGCCCGGTTGGCCGCCACGCGGTTGTCGCGCTCGCAGCGCCGATTCGTGGCGGACGAGACCCTCTCGCGGCTGGCTGGCGAGCTGCGCTGTTGGGCGGCCGCCCCCGTCGACGGCGAGCAACTCCTGGCCCATCTCGAAAGCTACGAGCAGTCGCCGAGTAGCGAAACGGCCCGGTTGCTGGCGCTGGACTTGCGTCAGCTCGCCTGGTCGCCGGCCGTCGAGTTGCAGGAATTTGGCCGCGAGCTCGAGCAGAACTACCGCAACGCGAACGTCCGGGTGGTGCTGAGCGAAGAAATGCTCAGCCGGATGATGCCGCTGCAGGATCCGGTGGACGAGTCCGTCCGCGTGACGATCCTTGGGGCGCCGACCCGCGGCCGGAGCCGGACCGAGACGGATCTGACCGCCCGGCTCATCCCCGATCCGCATCGCCTGCGGTTCCTGGTCGAGGCGACGGGGCGCGTCTCGGCGCGGACCAATTCGCACAGCGGCCCGGCCACGATGCACTCGAGCAGCAACTCGACCTTCTCCGCCACGCGCGAGATGGAAATGACGCTCGAGGGGCTCCGCGCGAAAGAGATGGAAGTCTCGGCCCACAGCCGGGCCCGGCTCCGCGACGTCAACACCAGCTTCGACAGCATTCCCGTCGTCGGCGCGATGGTCAGCAACTACGCCCGCCAGAAGTACTTGGACCAGCGCGCGATCGCCGAGCGCGAGCTCGAGCGGATCGTCGCGCAGAAGGCGATCGACAACATCGCCGCGCAGAGCACCGAGCGGGTCGCGACGACGAACGCCAAGCTCGCACAGCACGTGCTCGAGCCCATGGCGCGACTCCAGATCGAGCCCACGCTGATCGAATCGGCGACCTCGGACGAGCGGATGACGGTCCGGATGCGCATCGCGGGGGACGAGCAGCTCGGCGCCCACACGCCCCGGCCCCGCGCCCCCGGGCACAGCCTGCTCAGCGCCCAGATCCATGAGTCGGCGATCAACAACTTCCTCGACCGGCTCAAGCTGGGGGGCAAGCTGCAAAGCGAACGCGAGCTCTACCACTCGCTGTCGGGCATGCTCGGCCTGCCCCCTGAGTTCGTCCCGCCCGACCTGCACGACAACGTCCTGCTCCAGTTGAGCGAAGTGGATCCGATCCGCGTCCGCTTCGCCGACGGTCGCATTGCGATCGAGCTCCGGGTCGACGAGCTCCGCGCCGAGGGACAGACCTTCCGCGACTTCGTGGTCCGCGCCTATTACGCCGCCGATCCCAATTCCCGCCAGGGCCAATTGATGCGCGACGGGACGGTGCAGCTCATTGGCCGGGGCCTGCGGGCCAAGGGACAGGTCGCGCTGCGGGGAATGTTCAGCAAGACCTTCAGCAAGGAGCGGCGTCTGGCGATAGTGCCCGAAAAGCTGCTGCAGGATCCGCGGATGGCGGGGATCGAGGTCGTCCAGTGGACCGTGGCCGATGGCTGGATCGGCATCGCCCTGGCCGACGTGCGTCCCGGACACTCGCCCGTCGCTCGGGCGGCCCCCAAGACGACCGCGGCTGCGAAAGCGCCTGGCCGCAAGTAGACTGGAATCGCGCGTCCTGCGAGTGCCCAACAGTCCAGGAAGCAACCTCCCTGGGTCTTCCTGCCGCAAGCGCCCCTGGGAGCATACTCCCCGGGCGTCGGGCGCGGCGGCGTCACGCGTGAACATCCCTCCTACCCCAGCGAATCGCATTCATGCGCACCCTCTGGCGACCGCTGGCGTTCGTCGCATTCCTGCTCGCCGTGCCGGTGGTGCCGTTCCTGCTGTTCGGGCCCAGCCTCGAGCGGACGACCGAAACCTGGCTCGAGCGCACCGAGTCGCCGGCGCTGGTCGCGCTGTCGGTCGTCGGCATCCTGGCCACCGATGTTCTGCTGCCGATCCCCTCGAGCTTCGTCAACACTTACGCCGGCGCCCAACTCGGCATTCCGCTGGGGGCCGCGGCCGCGTGGCTCGGGATGACGCTCGGCGCGTCGGGAGGCTTTTTGCTGGCGCGGTGGTGCGGCCAACCGCTCGTTGAGCGCTGGATCGCTCCCGACGAACTGGCGCGGATCGAGGGGGCCAGCCGCCGCTTCGGACCGTCGCTGGTGGTCGTGACCCGCGCGCTGCCGGTGCTGGCCGAGGCCACGGTACTGTTTCTCGGCGGCACGGGCCTCGCCTGGCGGCGCTACTGGCCGGCGATGGCCCTCGCGAACCTCGGCCTGGCTGTCGTCTACGCCGCGTTTGGCTATCTGGCGCGCGAGCAGGGAATGGTGGCGATCGCCCTGGTCGCGTCGATTGCACTCCCGCTGGTAGCTGCGACAATTGCCCGCTGGTTGCTCGCCGCACGCGTGCCCACCTGAGGTCTTGGCGGCGGCGCGACTTTTCTCCTTCACCCGGTTGAACCGATGCCCGCGCGCCCCACGATCGCACTCGACGATGTTCTTGGCAGCCCCGCGGAGGTTCTCGCACGCGTTACGACCGCGTCCCCCGGACCCGCTGGAGCCCTCCCGCTCACGCCCGAGATGCTGCTCGAAAGCCCCAGCGGTGATCTCTTTGGGCTGACGCAGAATGTCGGCATGGGCTGGCGTCCGCAGGATTTGCTCGGTCCGCAGTTCCTGTTGCTCAGCACGCAGGGGGGCCTGCGCGCCGAGGATGGTTCGCCGGTCGCGCTCGGATACCACACGGGACATTGGGAGGTCGGTCTCTTGGTGGCGGCCGCCGCGCGCGAGCTTAAGCAACGTGGCGCCGTGCCGTTCGCCGCGTATTGCTCGGATCCGTGCGACGGGCGCACGCAAGGGACGCCGGGCATGTACGACAGTCTCGCCTATCGCAACGACGCGGCCACCGTCTTCCGCCGCCTGATCCGGTCGCTGCCGACACGCCGCGGAGTCTTGGGCGTCGCCACCTGCGACAAGGGTTTGCCCGCGATGCTCTTGGCGCTGGCCGCCATGCGCGACCTGCCGACGATCGTCGTACCGGGCGGCGTCACTCTGCCCGCCAGCGACGGCGAAGACGCCGGCAAAGTGCAGACGATCGGGGCGCGCTTCGCGCACCAGATGATCTCGCTGGAAGAAGCTGCCACGCTGGGGTGCCGGGCTTGCGGCTCCCCCGGCGGCGGCTGCCAGTTCCTCGGAACCGCCGCCAGCATGCAGGTCATCGGCGAGGCTCTGGGTATGTCGCTGCCGCATAGCGCGCTGGCGCCTTCCGGACAGCCGGTGTGGCTCGACATGGCCCGCCGCAGCGGGCGTGCGCTGCTGGCGCTGCACGAACGTGGCCTGGCGACGCGCGACATTCTCACGCCTGGCGCGATCCGCAACGCGATGGCCGTCCACGCCGCCAGTGGCGGTTCGACGAATGTCTTGCTGCACCTGCCGGCGATCGCCTTCGCGGCCGGGCTCGAGCGGCCCACCGTCGACGATTGGATCCAGATCAACGCACAAGTGCCGCGCCTGGTCGACGCGCTCCCCAATGGACCGGTCGGGCATCCCACCGTCCGCGTCTTTCTGGCCGGGGGGGTCCCCGAGATCATGCTCCACCTGCGGGGCGCGGGGCTGCTCGATCTTTCTGCCCAGACGGTCGCCAATGGTGCGCCGTGGGGCGAACTGCTCGAATGGTGGGAGTCGAGCGAGCGCCGCCAGCGCCTCCGCCAGGAGCTTTACGACCGCGATGGGGTCGATCCCGACGACGTGATCATGTCGCCGGCGCGGGCTCGGGAAAAAGGACTCACGAGCACCGTCTGCTTTCCCCAGGGAAATCTCGCGCCCGAAGGCTCGGTGATCAAGAGCACGGCGATCGATCCGGCGGTGGTCGACGCCGACGGCGTTTATCGGCGGACCCTGCGCGCGCGGGTCTTTCGCCGCGAGCGCGAC
>JAEUIK010000346.1 GCA_016793185.1 Planctomycetaceae bacterium
CCATATCCGCGCGGCGGGATCCCCTGGAGCACTGCCTTGTGGTGCGCGGTCCCGCTGGCCGCGATTTCGGCCGTGGCGCTCTACGGCTGGCGGCGCTGGCCCTGGTTCCTGGTGGGTTGGCTCTGGTACCTGGGAACGCTCGTGCCGGTGATCGGCTTCGTCTCGATTGGCTCGCACTCCTGGGCCGATCGCTACGCGTATGTGCCGCACATCGGGCTCTTCCTGGGACTGGTCTGGAGCGGACTCGCCGTGCTGGACTGGCTGGCGCCGCATTACTCCCGCAGGTCGCTCCTCGTGACCGGCACCGTCATTGCCGTCACCTGCCTGCTGACCCTCACCGTGCGCGCCAATCATCAAGTTACCTACTGGCAGGATACGCCGCGGCTGTTCACGCACACCGTCGCGGTCACCGAGAACAACTACGGCATGGCCGTCACCTTGGCGAGCTACCTGGCGGCCATCGATCAGCTGGAAGAGGCGAAGAAGTATTATCGGATGGCCCTGGAGATGGATGGGGGCCGCACCGAGGCGATGGTGCATTGCGCGGTCTGCATCATGAACAACCGCGGAGACGAGGACGAAGCGATCCTGCTCCTGAAGAAAGCATTGGAGATCGACCCGAACGAATCGATGGCCCTCGTCCAGTTGGGCCTTGTTTACACAAATCAGGGCAAATTCGACGAAGGCATCAAGCTGATTCGCAAAGCGCCGACGGTCAGCCAGCGACCGATGCCGCTGGCCTGGGTCGCGCTGGGGATCGCCGAATCGCGACGGGGGGACCTGTTGAAGGCCCAGGAGGCCTTCAATCAGGCGTTGCGGATGGACCCCACCGAGCCCTCGCACCTGAACGTGCTCGGAACCTTCCATCTGCAGCTCGGGCAATTCGATAAGGCCGAAGAGTTCTACCGGCAAGTGCTCAAATACTCCCCCAACGACATCGGCGCCCGCTTGGACTTGGGTTCTTTGGCCGTTCACCGCGGCAATCTCGACGAGGCTTTGCGGCTGTTCGAGGATGCCGTCCGGTTGCGCCCGCGGAACGCCGACGCCCACAATCGCCTGGCGGGGGGGCTGATGGCGGTGGGTAAGGTGCCGCAAGCGATGACCGAGTTCGAGCGGGCGATCCAGCTTCGCCCTGATTGGCCCCCTCCCCACAACGACCTGGCGTGGTGCCTGGCGACGGACGAATCGCCGGCCGTGCGCAACGGCCGCTACGCGGTGCAATTGGCCGAAAAGGCGTGTCAATTCAGCAAGCGCGAGGATCCCGCGATGCTGGATACGCTCGCGGCCGCCTACGCCGAGGCGGGACGCTGGGACGATGCGCTCCGCACGGCCGACGAAGCCAAGCGACTCGCCAAGAAGCTCAACAAAGAGGGCCTGATCGCCGAAATCGAGAAACGCGAAGCCCTCTATCTGCGCAAGCAACCCTGGCGCGAAACCTCGCGGGCCGCGGCCGAAGCCATTCGCGCCAAGCCGAAGCAAACTCCCACGACTCTGCCGACCCCCGCCCTGACGGCGACCACCACCGCTGCCAAATAGGTGCTCGGTGAATCGGCGGGCTTCCGAACGGCGGGCAGTCCCTGGCGCTCTGGCGCGCGAGGCTCGCATCAGCGCATTCCCTTTGCGGCGACTGTGCGCCTACCTCGGACTGGGGCTCTTGGTTCTCGTCAGCTACGGTCGTCTCGCCGGCGGACTCGGCGCCGGATGGCCGGGCACCCCGTTCGACTTCATCGCAATTGACGATCCCGATTACGTCTCCTCCAATTCGCGGGTGCAGGCCGGATTGACCGCCGCCGGCGTGCGCTGGGCCTTCGGCCGGCCCCAGGCCGGCAACTGGCATCCCCTCACCTGGCTGAGCCTGATGCTCGATTGCCAGATGTTTGGCCCCAACCCGGCCGCGCTGCACGCCGTGAACCTGGCGCTGCACCTGGCGAACGCCTGGCTGTTGCTCCTCGTGCTCGAGCGGATGACGGGGAGGCTGGGGATCAGTTTCTGTGCCGCCGCGCTGTGGGCCGTTCACCCGCTGCGCGTCGAGTCGGTCGCCTGGATCAGCGAGCGCAAGGATGTCCTCTCGACGTGCTTTGCTCTGCTGGCGCTGCTGGCCTACGAGCGCTATGCGCGGCGCCCCAGTATCGGCCGCTACCTGCCGATCGTCGGCTGCTTTGCCCTCAGCCTGCTGGCCAAACAGATGTGGGTGACGCTGCCATTCGT
Source organism: Planctomycetaceae bacterium (assembly GCA_016793185.1). Classification (GTDB taxonomy): domain Bacteria; phylum Planctomycetota; class Planctomycetia; order Pirellulales; family JAEUIK01; genus JAEUIK01. The sequence goes on from JAEUIK010000346.1 coordinate 2,209, forward strand.
GCTCTTGCTTGTCGACTACTGGCCGCTCGGGCGCGCGGCGGCACCCGCGCCGGTCGACTCGCGCTACCCGTCGCGGACCTGGCGCAGGTTATGGCTGGAAAAGCTGCCGCTGTTGGGCTTGTCGCTCGGCTTCAGCCTGGTGATCTACTACGTCCAGCAAACGGCCGGCGCCATGGGGGATGTGGGGAAGCTTGCCTGGGGACCGCGGCTCGCCAACGTCCTGGTCGGTTACGGCATGTACCTGGCCAAATCGTTTTGGCCGACGCGGTTGGCGATCATGTACCGCTATCCCTCGGCCGGGCATGACGCGGCGCTGGTCGTTCTCGGCTCGCTCGCGTTGCTGGGGACTACGGTGCTGGCCGTCGTCGGCCGGCGCCGCTGGCCCTGGCTATTCGTCGGCTGGTGCTGGTTTGTCGGCATGCTGTTTCCGGTGAGCGGTGTCGTGCCCATCGGTTCGCATGCCTGGGCCGATCGCTACAGCTATGCCCCGCAGATCGGTTTGGCAATTGCGTTCGTGTGGAGCGCTGCCGCAGTCTGGCGCCGGCTGGAAACTCGGGTCCCGCCGCTGATCGGGCGCGCGGCGCCGGCCGCACTGCTGGCGCTGGGCCTGATCCCGCTCGGCATTCTTTGCTCGCGCCAAGTCTCGCGCTGGCAAAGTACCGAGCGGTTGTTTGCGCACACGATCGCGGTGACGGACGAGAACGACGAACTTGAACTGACGCTCGCCGGCTACCTGGCGACGCACCAGCAACCCGCCGCGGCCGAAGCGCGTTACCGCGCCATCCTGCGCAAGAGGCCCAAGTCGATCGTGGCCCGGCTCGAGTTTGCTACCTTTCTGATCCCGCAAGCGCGGTTCGACGAAGCGGCCGGCCTGGTCGAGGAAGCCCTCCGGCAGCAGCCAGACAACGCTGCCGCGCGCAGCCGCCTGGGGGCGATCCGCTTGTTGCAGAACCGGCCGGCGGATGCTGTGACCGAGTACGAGACCGCGATCCGCTTGCGGCCCGACTGGGCTCCACCCCGGAACGATCTGGCGTGGCTCCTGGCGACGCACCCTGCGGCCGAAGTTCGCTCTCCCACGCGGGCGGTGGAGTTGGCCGAGAGTGCGTGCCGGCTCACAGGCCGGCAGGATCCGTCGCTGCTCGACACCCTGGCCGCGGCCCAGGCGGCGGCCGAGCAATGGGAGCAGGCGATTCGCACCGGCGCCGAGGCTGCGTCGCTGGCACGAGGGCAAGGCAACAAGGCGCTCGCCGCCGAAATTGCCGCCCGCGTCGCGCTTTACGAGCGCAGGCTGCCCGTTCGTTCACCCTAAAGGGGCGCTCGAGTCGCGGGGGGCGCACGTCGGCGGATCTGCGTCAATCGACCCACAGTGCGCCGGGGGGAGAGCCGGCGTGGGGATCGCGCTGTTCCCATTCGCGACGAATCTCGCCGAGCGCCTGGACGCACAGCTCGTATTCGCGGCTCAGCCGCTCGAGCAGACGATTGGACTCATCCTGCTCGGGATCGTCGCCAAGCGTGCTGGCCAGGCGATACGACCACTTGCCGAGGCTGGGATAATCGACGAGATAGTCCTTACGGTCGGCCGCCTGCAGCCGCACCAGGGCCTCGGGATAGACGCCGCTCCAGAACAACGTGTAGTCGCCGATGTGGCGATGCAACTCGCGGCGGGCGGCGCCGATGCGCTCGTTGGCCTCGGCCAGCATGTCGACGACCCCTTCGAGGCGGCGGCCCGAGGGGGCGCGCACCCCGTGGAGCGTATCGCTGCGGACAAACCGCAGCAGCAAATCGGCCACGTAGTCAACCAGCGGGGGATCGGCGATGCCGAAGCGGGTCTCGAAAGTCTGCTCGGCGACGCCCGAGAAGAATTGCTGCAAGGTGACCAGCGAGCGCTTGGGATACATGCCAGAGCCACTCCTGAACCGCGGCGGGGAACCGTGGTTGGCGGGGCGGCCGAGCGTTCCGATCCCTCGGAATCGCCACGCAACCTTTCAAGTATACGAGCGATTTTCAGAACGGGTCAAGGCGAGCCAATCGCAGAAATGGCGCCGCGAAGATTACCGGCGGAAGTCGCCGCTCAGCCATTCAACGCGGCGATCAGGGTCGCCGCGTAGTCGCCGATCTCGCGCAGCACCTCCGAGCGAGGGCGACCCAACCCCTCGGCGATCCGCCGGACGATCGCCGAGCCCACGATCACCCCGTCGGCCACGGGGGCCAGCTGCCGGACGTGCTCCGGCTGGCTGATGCCGAAGCCCACGCAGACCGGCACGTCGGTTTGCGCGCGCAGCCAGCCGAGCCGGTCGATCAGCTCCTGCGGCAGCTCGCGCCGCTCGCCCGTGATGCCCGTGACCGAGACGTAGTAAATGAACCCGGTCGCCGTGCGCGCGATTCGCAGGGCGCGTTCCGCGCTGGTCGTGGGCGTGATCAGTTGCACGAGACTCAGGTCGGCATGCTGGCAGATCCGGACGAGTTCGTCCGACTCTTCAGCCAGCAGATCCGGCACGATCAGTCCCGCCAGGCCAGCCGCCTTCGACTCATGCACGTAGCGGTCGATGCCATAGCGATGAATGATGGCGTAACTGACCATCGTTAAGAGCGGGGCCGCGGAGTTGCCGGCGACGGTGCGCAACGTCGCTAGGATGTCGGCCACCTTGATCTTTCGCCCCAAGGCGCGGGTGTACGAATCCTGAATCACCGGCCCGTCGGCGATCGGATCGCTGTACGGAATTCCGACCTCGCAGAGGCTGCTGCCGCGCGCGGCCAGCTCGCGCAAGACGGCCGCGGTGAAATCCAGGTCGGGATCGCCGGCGGTGACAAAGGGAATGAAGGCCTTCTGGCCCGCCTGGCGCAGGCCCTGAAACATCCGATCGACTGCCGACATGGTTGGCCTTTGATGAAAAACGTGAACACCCGCCCGCGGCACCGGACACGCG
>JAEUIK010000348.1 GCA_016793185.1 Planctomycetaceae bacterium
CGCCGCCGATCGCGCGCCTGCTGGTCGAGGCGCAAACGCTGGCCGAGGTGGCTGGGCGGTTCTATTTCAGCGGCGCGCAGAATCCCTCGTCGCGGATGAGCCTCCGGCATATGAGCGATAACACCTTTGCGATCGTGCTGCGGCGCAAAGGTTCCAAGCAGGCCTTGTTGCGGCCGCACTTCGGGGTTGCTTCTGTCGTCGGGGGCTCAGATCCCGATCTGCCGGCCGCGCAGAGGCCGACGACCGTCCGCGCGCTGCCGCCCGACTGCGAAGTCATCGCCAACGTCGACGCCATCAGCGCGCCCGAGCTCGTCTACCCCGAAGGGGTCTATCTGCACAACGGCGAGCCGTACTTCGTGCGCGAGCTCGACCTGGCCGGCAAGGTCGCCTACGTCGAGCGCCACGAGATGGACTACTACACGCAGGCGGTTCTCGACAGCAAGGTGCAGATCAAGCAAGAGCGGCGCAGCAGCCCCGCGGTCCCGGGGGCCGGTTTGCACTACGGCGAGGTCGACGTCACCTGGCAGACCATCGCCTACAAGAAAATCAAGTTCGGCACGCGCGAGAACATCGGCTACGGACCGGTCGACATTCCCGCGCAGTTGCTCCCGACCACCGCCCTCTGGCTGGTCCCGGGGGACGAGCTCAAACGTGCCATGAAGGCCGCGGGCGCGCGCACGAGCGAAGGCCTCTGCGGCTTGCGAAATCTGGCCATCGTCGCCCTGCCGCTGATTGCCATGTGCGACAGCCGCGATACGAGCGGCGTGGTCGACAGCCACAATCTCGGCCGCTCGGCGCTCGTGCTCTACGATCGCTATCCCGGAGGACTCGGCTATTGCGAGAAGGGGTTCTTCCAGATCGGCCGACTCCTGGAGCTCTGCCACCAGCTGGTTCGCGAATGCGACTGCTCTGAGGGGTGCCCCAGCTGCGTCGGGTTGCCGAATCTCCGCCCTGCGATCCACAGCGATCCCGATCTGACGCGCGGCTACCCGATTCCCAACAAGGAGGCAACGCTGCGGCTGTTGGAGCTGCTGACCGCGCAGGAGGGGGCGCGGGAGCCGGAAACCTGCGCCGAAGCGCCGATCTCTGTGTCGCGTTGAAGCCGGTCCTGTCGCGGCTCCGCGCAGGTCGCTCGACAATCGGCCCCCTGCTCGCGAGAATAGGACAAAAGGCACGCCCTGCGGCTGCGGCGCAGAGGATTCGCCCGGGCCGCGAACCTTTCCGCCCTCGTTCTGATCTAAAGTTGTGGCATGATCCTGCTCATCGATAACTACGACTCGTTCACCTACAACCTCGTGCAGCGGCTGGGCGAGATCGACCCGTCGCTCGACCTGGTTGTCGAGCGGAACGACACCATCACGGTCTCCGAGATTCGCGCGCGCGATCCGTCGCACATCATTATTTCGCCCGGTCCATGCACGCCGCGCGAGGCGGGCATCTCGTGCGAGGTGACGAAGGAGCTTTCCCCCCACTATCCGATTCTGGGGGTCTGCCTCGGCCATCAGTCGATCGGCCACGCCTTCGGCGCCGAGATCGTCCGCGCCGCCCGGCTGATGCACGGCAAGACCGATCGCATCTTCCACCACGGCACCGGACTGTTCCAGGGAATCGAAAACCCGTTCATCGCCACCCGCTACCACAGCCTGGTGATCAAGCCGGGCACGCTCAGCGACGACTTCGAGATCGCCGCCTGGTGCGACGGGCCCGATGGCCAAAGCGAGATCATGGGCATTCGCCATCGCGAGTATCCCCTCTACGGGCTGCAGTTCCACCCCGAGAGTTTCTTGACCGAGTGCGGCACGGACCTGCTCCGCCGGTTCTTGGAAGTTTCCAAACCTGCGGTCGCTGCGAAGTAGGTCGCAGGATCTCCCACGTGAGTCGCCGCGCATGATTACGGTCGACGCCGCACTGCGATTGGTCTTGGAGCAAGCCACTCCATTAGCGCCGGCGCGCGTCCCCCTGGGCCATGCGCTGGGCTGCGTCCTGGCCGACGACGTCGCGAGCGATCTCGATTCGCCCCCCTGGGACAAATCGATGGTCGACGGCTACGCGATTCGCGTCGCCGACCTGGCCACCGGGACCGCCGAACTGGAGATCCTCGAAGAAATCGTCGCCGGCGCCGTGCCGACGCGCTCCGTCGTGCCCGGCGCGACCACCCGGATCATGACCGGCGCGCCGCTTCCCCCGGGTTCCGAAGCCGTGGTGATGGTCGAGCGCGCCGAGCTGCTCGACGAGCGCCGCGTGCGGCTCGCAGATAAGCCTCCGCGACCTGGGCAAAACATTCTCGTGCGGGGTTCTTCGTTTCGCCGCGGCGAGCGGATCATCCCGCGCGACACCCTCCTGGGACCCGTCCACATTGGTCTCCTGTGCGAGGTGGGTTGCGCCGAACCTGTGGTACGCCCGCGCCCCCGCGTCGCGATTCTGTCGACCGGCAACGAGCTGGTCTCGGCGGCCGAGACGCCTCGGCCGGGGCAGATCCGCAATTCGAACGGGCCGATGCTGGCCGCGTTGACTAGCAAGGTCAACGCGACGCCGATCGAGTTGGGAGTCGCCCGCGACGAGCTCGCGGACCTCCGCCGCCGGATTGCCGCTGGGTTGGAGTCAGACCTTCTCGTCCTCTCCGGCGGGGTCTCGGCCGGGGTGCTCGACCTCGTTCCCTCGGTCCTCGCCGAGCTCGGCGTGGCGCAGATCTTTCACAAAGTGAATCTCAAGCCGGGCAAGCCGATCTGGTTCGGGAGCCGCGAGGCGGCCGGTCATCGTACGCTCGTGTTCGGCTTGCCCGGCAATCCCGTCAGCAGCCTGGTCGGTTTCGAGCTGTTCGTGCGCCCGGCGATCGAACGTCGGGCGGGACGATCGACCGCGCCCCATTCGATCGTCCGCGCGCTGATCGACAACGGTCCGTTCACGCAGCGCGGCGACCGCACGACTTACTACCCGGCGACCTGCGATTCAGCGGCGCACGGCGGCGCGGCTCGACTGAGCGTGCGGCTCTTGCCATGGCAAGGTTCGGCCGATCTGCGCACGCTCGCGGCGGCCAACGCGCTGGTGGTTTTTCCAGCCGGCGAGCGGACCTACGCGACCGGCGACGAGGTCGACGCGCTGCTGCTCTAAGCCCTTAGGCTCGGTGGGAAACTCCCCTGGGCAAGAAGTGCCGCGGGCTCTACCCTGCACGAGATGCCAACTTTTCTGAGCAGGCGATTTCGAGGATGAAACGGAGCGCGAGCAAACCGTCGGCCGCCGCGCGCGACACCCCCGCGACCGCGGCGGCCTCCCGGACGAACGCCGCGGAGAGGGCCCCTGCGCGCCGCACCTGGCAGCTGGCGCTGGCCGGGAGCGCTCTGATGTTCGCGGCGCTCCCTCCGTTGGATCTCTGGCCGCTGGCCTGGGTCGCTCCGGTTCCCTGGTTGTTGTTGTGCCGGCAGCCGCAGCTCGACGGGAGGCGTCCCTATCTTGTGCTGTGGCTCGCTGGCTTTCTCTTCTGGATGGCCGCGCTGCACTGGATTCGACTGCCGCACCCGGCGAACTACCTCGGCTGGGTAGCACTGGCGGCTTACCTCGCCTTCTATATTCCTGTCTTCGTGGGTCTGACGCGCGTGGCCGTGCAGGCCTGGAAGTGTCCGCTGGTGCTGGCCGCCCCGGTCGTCTGGACCGGGCTCGAGCTCGCGCGCGGGCATTTGCTCACCGGCTTCACCATGGCCAGTCTCGGCCACACGCAGTATCGCTGGATCGAGCTGATCCAGATCTCCGACCTGACCGGCGGCTACGGCGTGAGCTTCGTCGTCATGTGCGTCGCGGCTGGTATCGCACAGATGCTTCCTTGGGACCAGCAGCGGCGCGTCTGGTGGCCCGCGGCGGCGATCGCCCTGCTGGGGGCAGTGGTCCTGGGCTACGGGTATTGGCGTCTCGCCGTGCCCGAGGGTAAACCCGGACCGCGGATCGCGCTCATTCAGGGCTCGACCGATACCGAAATCAAATCGGATCCGACTAAGAATCAACTCGTCTTTCAGGAATACTTCGATCTCTCGGTCGAGGCGGTGAAGCGAGCGCCAGCGCTCGATTTGCTGATCTGGCCCGAGACAATGTTCCGCGACCCCTTGATCGAATACGATCCGCAGACGGTCCGTCCACCTCCGGGTGCGCAATGGGACGTCGAGCGGCTGGCCGACGTGGCCGACTTCACGCGGACGTTCATCGGCGACACCGGG
>JAEUIK010000372.1 GCA_016793185.1 Planctomycetaceae bacterium
CAATGAGAATCAGGCCAGCGACACGGCCTGGATCCTGTTGGCGCTCGAGGGGTATCGCGGCGAGCAGTCCCCCGCGCATCGACAAGCTCTGGAGAGCGGGCGCGCCTGGCTGGCCCAAGCGGCGCCGGCGGCCTCGCAGCAGGATCTGGCGTTCGCGCTGCTTCTGGCCGCCCGGGCCGGCCGGCCCGCCAGCGAATTGCACGTCACAAGCGAGAAGCTGCGCGCCCGGCAGCGGCCCGATGGGGGCTGGGCCCAGCTGGACGAGTCTCCGACCGACGCCTTTGCCACCGGCCAGTCGCTCTATGCCCTGGCACTCGCGGGCGAAACGGCCGAGCAGCCGGCCATCCAGCGCGGAATCGACTGGCTGGTGGCGCACCAGCGTCCCGATGGTGGCTGGACGATGGCCTCGCGCGCCTCGAATGACGGTTCGCCCGGCGGCTCGTCGAAATTGCTGACGCCGATCGAGTGCGGCGCGGCCTCGTGGGCAACGCTGGGACTGGCGAAACTCGTTCCCCAGAGCCGTTGAGCCTTAGCGGCGCGCGACGTGCGCCGCCGGCGGGTTTTACTTGAGCGCGTGCTGCTGAAAGAACTCCCACATCGCGCGGTTCGCGCTGAAGCTGGTGATGTGCTTGCCCGTGCCCGAGTTGGGAGTGACGTCGATGCCGCCGGGCCAGGTGTGCCCCCCTTCGGTCAGCGCGTAGAGCACCACCGGCGCGCCGGGGCGCCCCGCGCCGGGACTGTAGTACTCCATCGTGTAGTCGGGCGTGGTGACCGTGCCGGTCGGACGTGTCTGGCAGCGATTCACGCCGCACCACCAGGCGATGACTTCGCGGACGGGCCGGTGCTTGACCTTGGTGATCGCGTTCGGGCCGACGCCGCCGTTGAACGGGGCATTCGGATCCTTGAGCCCATGGATCTCCATGACCGGCACGGGACGGCTCGGCGTGGGGCCGTCGACCCCCATGCTGGCGCTCACCGCGCAGATGGCCGTGATCCGGTCCGGCAGCTCGCAGGCCAGCCGATAGGCCATCATCGCCCCGTTACTCATCCCCGTGGCGTAGACGCGCTGGGGATCGATCGCGAACTTCTTGGGTAGCTCGTCGAGCAACGCGCGGATGAACCCGACGTCGTCGATCTTCATCACCACTGAGTACGAGCAGCAGATCCCGGCGTTCCAGGTGTAGGTCTTATCGACCGCCGACGTCCCCTCGGGATACACCACGATGAACCCGTACAGGTTCGACGAATAGTCCATCAGCGACTGCACGCGGGCGATCTTGGCGTTGCCGCCGCCGCCGTGCAGATTGAGGACGACAGGCAGCCGGGTTTTGCCGTTGTACTTGGGAGGCAGGTGCACCTCGTAGGTGCGCGTGCGCCCCGCAAAGCTCAAGCTGTGCGTCGAATCCTGCGACCAGGCCGGACGACAAACAAGCGCCAACGCGAGAACGACCAGGCTCGAGGTCTTCATGGTGCGTCTCCGGCCGGAAGTGCGAGCTGACCACTCAACTCTAGCTCGCAACCGAGGCCGATGACGGCACTTCTTCGCTGGGACCCGGGAGGCGGCAGGTTCGAGCGCCGTTCGCCGAGAATTCCCGGCGCCGGCGGTGGCTCCCACGAACGGGGGACCGGTTGCGTTACGTTCTGGTGAGGCTCGTTACAACTCGGTTATCCGCGCGCCCCCGAGCTTGGCGATCGCGCGCGGCGTTCCTAGGATGGTCTGAAACGCCCGGTGTGCGAAACTGACAGCGGGTCCGCACAGACTTCACGAAAGGGAACGAGCATGAAGCGGTTTGGGATGCTGCTCGTCTGCGGCGTCGCCCTGGGATTCTTGGGAGCGAAACAGCAGGATGCGTTCTGGCAGGCTCAATACGCGCCCACCCGGCTCGACTGGCTCGCCATGCAGTGCAACGTCAATCACCGCCAGCGCTACGAGATGGTCCATTCGGGCTTCGTGGCGGTCCCCCCCAACAAGATCGAGATCGTGGTCAAGCTCTCCAAAGAGGCGCGCCAGCTCGACCCCGAGCTCATCAAGAGCGTCAACCAGGGGGCCAAAGAATACGTGCACGGGATGGCCAAAGCGATGGGCTGGACCGCCCCGCTCGAAGTGCACGCGACCGATATGTTCCAATAGCGACTCGTGCGGCGCCGCGCGCCCGCCAGATCACCGCTGCACCGGCGGCAGCGGGGCCGGATCGGGATAACGCGGCGGCGCGGGCAGTGGAACGGCGCCGGACGGCGCGCTACCCGACGGTGCCAGGCCGCAACCCGACTGGCAACAGGCCACGCAGCGGTACTCGACTTTCCACTCGACGCTCGGCACCTTCCGCTTGACCTCGGTCTTGACGGGCACGCGCCGCGTCTTGACGCAGGCACACGTCGGCTTCCAGATCTCGTGCGACCAGCAGCCGCAGTCGTCCTGCTGGCACTGGACGCCGCATTTGACGCTGGGGCCGGGAATGCACACGTCCTCGCATTTGTAGTCCCAACAGACCTTCGTGATCTCGCGCTCGGTCAGCTTGGGAACGCAAACTTTTTGCAGGCAGGCGTGGCAGCCGCAGCGGGCGCAGATGCCGTCGGTGCCGCGCGTCGGCGCCACCGAAACCATCCCCAACGCGACGATCAGCAGCCAAGGCTTCAGTGCATTCATAAGACGTACCTGGTTCCGGCAAGTGAAAGAGGCGGAGCGGGGCGGACCCTCGGTCCGGTTAGAACTCGATCTGGAACCGACCCCCAAAGATGTCGAACGGCGCGATGCCCGAGCTGGCATAATTGGGCATGCTGCGAATCCAGTTGAACTGCACGCGAGTGAAGCGATTCCACCACCAGTTGAGCGCCACGGTGGTCTCGTTGACGACGCCCGGGTTCGGCGACGGCGGCGGTCCGGCCGTGTTGGAGAGTTGATTGGCGGGCAGAATGTTCCCCCCCGACAGATCGACCCACGACCAGCGGAACGCGACCTCCCAGGCGCCCCAGCCGCCGAAGCCGCGGCGCCGCCCCAGCCCGAAGAAGTCGGTATAGGGGACGACGTTGTAGTCGAGCACGCCGGCCTGCTTGAGGTACAAGCAGCTTTCGCCGGTGAGGAAGTACCCGCATTGGAAGTAGGCCCCCGGGTAGAACACGGCCGGGCCGTTGAGCTGGTTGACGCTGGTGCACATGAACTCGGTCTGGAAGTGGGCCGACCCGTAGTTGCTGGCCAGCTCGGTGTGCCAGAAGTTGAAGCTGTCGGCGACGAAGCGTCCCGAGTCGACGACGGCCGGCGTGCCGGCGCTCGTCACGAGTCCCCCCGCGGGATCCCCCACGAAGAATTCCGGAATGGGGCGCGAGTTGAAGGTCTTGGCAAAGGTCCCGCTGGTGCCGCTGCCGCCGATCTGGCTGTAGCTGTAGCCGCCGCCGACGTGCAACAGGTAGCGCCCCTGCGTCAACTCGTCGTAGTACAAGAGGTGCGTCAGGCGCGACGCGAACGACACGCCCCCCGAATCGCCGATCTCGGTTCCGGCCCGCGTGTCGCCCAAGGTGCTGTAGTTATCGTTGCCAAACGTCAACCCCGTGGCGTAGACGCTGTAGGCCCACATCCACCGCTCATCTTCGCTCATGGCATAGGCCATGATCCCCACGCGACGGAACGGATCGAGCGCACCGAATGGCAGCGAGCGCTCGAGAAACTCCAAGTGGCGAACCGACGTCCAGCTATCCATCGTGCCGGGCTGACGAAACTGCCCGATGCGGACGGTGCCGAAGAACGGGATCTCGTTCTGCTCGCCCCACACGTCCATGAAGCTCGGCCGGCCGGCCGAAGCGAAATCCATTTCGATCGTGTAGCCCGTGAACTCGGTGAGCTTGCCGATGGCCTGCAAGCGCGTGCGGCGAAAGCCGACGCCGTTCTGGATATCGCCGAGATTGGACTTGCTGAGCTGCGACTGGCTGAAGAGCCCTTCGTCGAGCTGCATGAACCCGCTCAAGCGAATGAGCGGCAGTTCGTCTTTCTTGGTGCCGCCGGCCGACTGCAGGCGCCGTTCGAGCGCATTCAGGCGGAGGTCGAGATTGCCCGCCTGGTTCGGATCGAGGATCGGCCCTTGCAGGCTCGAATCGTCGCTGAGCGTGCTGTTCGGATCGAGGCGCTGATCGAGATTGCCCGGCTGGTTGGGATCGAGCACGGGCTGATAGCTCACGGTCTCGGCGGGCGTCCCCTCGCGGCTTTCCGCGCCAGCGGGCGCCGCGGCCAATTGCGGACCCGCGGCTGGCGGCGAGCCCGGCAACGCTCCGGCGACTGGCTCGACGGGGGGCAAGCGTTGCGCGACGGCCACCGCGGCAGGATGCGGGGGAAGCCGCGCCGACACCGACCGGCTGGGGGCGGCAGCGTGGTTGCGCAACACGCCGGGGGGCGTGCCGGCCAGTTGAGCGGCGGCCGAGTCCACGCACAGGAGCGCGAAGAGCGCAAGCGCGGCACGGTGCCAGCGATCGATCCAAGAGCGATGAGCCATCCGGATTCCCTTCCGCCGAGACGATCCGCGCGATCGCAGTCCCTTGCGATCTACCGTGATGACAGCGGACCGTTGTCTCTCGAACCGCGTGAGTGCCGTACCGCCAAGACGTTGGCGGCGTGCCGCGCGTGGTCCCATCGGGAGAACCCCGATTTGTCGGACTTTCGCCGCGCGAGCCGTTCTACAGAAAAAATCGACTCGCAGCGCGCAGCGCGTGCACACTTCGCTCGGAACCGCTGCGACTTGTAATGTTCGAGCCTGCCACGAAGCGCACAGGCCGCAAACTTTCCCATCCGGCATGCTAGCAGGCCTCGGCGGCGCTACCGCTCGGGCGGGGCGAATGCTGGCGACGTCAGCGCGCCGCCGAACGCCGCAATCTTGTCCGCAGCACTACAGTGCCGAGCACCAGCGAACCTGTCAGCAGGAGCACGCAACTCGCCGGCTCCGGCACGGGGAAGAGGATGAACGGCGTCACGTCGTAATACGTCGCTCCCGCGTTCGGGGTGAAGCCGGCATTCTTGGTGATCTGTTGATCGCTGAGGATCGGCAGCGATTGCCCCCAATGCACATTGAAGGCCGTGTTGACCATATTGGCCAGCAGTCCCTGCACCCACGTCGCCGGATGGAATTCGTCGCTGGCGAAGGGAGTGGTGTACGTGTGCCCGCCGAGGGTGAAGCTGCTGCTCGTCAAAATCAGACTGCCGGCGCCGTAGAGGTCGAGCACCGGCACATTGTGCGACAGCGCATAGGCATTGGCCTGCGCGTTCGCCTCGCCGATGGCATCACTCAGCAACTGCAATTGCGCCGGCGTGATTCCATAGCCGGCTGCTTCGTCCTGCACGCGCGGCGTGAGCGTCACGTCGGGCATATTTCCAAAGACTTGCCGCACGCCCGGCCCGGCGCCGGCGATCGAGTCGATCACCTGCTTGACGTTGTTGACGTAGGTATTGATGAAGGGCGCCGGATCGCCGCCGAGGGCGATGCTCAGCGCGTTGACGCCCGTGGCGTCGTTGCCGCCGATGATCAGCACCGAATTGTCGAGCAGCCCGTTCTTGGCCGAGAGGACGACCTTCGAGAGCTGACCGCTGACGACGGTGGTCGAGGTGGCGCCCCCCTTGGCCTCGTTCTGAAAGGCGATTTCGCCGGGGAAGGTCGAGTTGAGCTGCCCGACCCAATTCTTGCCGCCGCTGCCTGCGCTGATGCTGTCTCCCAAGACGGCCATCCGGACCGCGTCGGCCTGGGCGCTCAAAGGCAGGAGCAGCAAGACAAACGCCCCGACCAGGGGGCGCAACGAGAGCGGCAGCCAGGTTCGAACGTGCATTAGCATTTCTCCACGCAGCGCGGGGTTGAGATCTCGATCCTGGCTCCGCCTCAGCCTTCCTGAAATTTGTAATCAGCGAACATGCGCTGCACCACAAGAAAGTTTCGGAAAAAATCGACTCAGCGTCCGCGCCCCCCTCGGGAGGCGGGTTTGCTGTGGTCGCGATTGGTTGTGACCGCGGCACAGGGTGCCTAGACTGGCCCGCGTCGGTCCGACGCCATTCCATGGTCCCGCCGCAGTCGAACGATGCACCACGCCTCGCGCCGTCAGTTTATGGCTTCGACCTTGGGCGCCGCCCTGGTGGCCAGTGGGAGGCGAGTGCCGCGGTTGAGTGCCGCCCACCTGCATCGCCATCACGTCGAACGGCTCGGCGTGGGGGCGATCGGGCTGCGCTATCAGGGAAGCGTGATCGCCCACAAGGCCCAGATGTACGGCGATATCGTGGCGGTCTGCGACGTCGACAAGAACGTCCGCGACCAGGCACAGGCGGCCTTCGGCAGCACGCCCCGCAGCTTCGAGGATTATCGCGAGCTGCTGGCGCGTCCCGACGTCGACGTGGTCTTGATCGGCACGCCCGACCACTGGCACGTGAAGATGGCGCTCGATGCCTGCCGGGCTGGCAAGGACGTGTACGTCGAGAAGCCCCTCTCGCTGACGATCGACGAAGGCCGGCTGCTGGCGCGCGTCGCGGAGGAAACCGGGCGCGTTGTGCAGGTGGGTTCCTGGCAGCGGAGCGATCAACGCTTCCGCCTGGCGGTCGAGATGGTGCGCCAAGGGCGGATCGGTCGGCTGCAGGAGGTCGAGGTCGTGCTCGGCAAGAATGGCGTCGGCGGACCCTTCCAGCGCCGCCCCATTCCGGCCGCGCTCAACTGGAATCTCTGGCAGGGGCAGACGCCCGACGTTCCCTACCTCGAGGAGCGCGCGCACTACACGTTCCGCTGGTGGTACGAGTACTCGGGCGGACAGATGACCGATTGGGGCGCTCACCACGTCGATATCGCCCAATGGGCGATCGACTCGCTCCCCGTCGAGATCGACGCCCGGGCCACGCTGCCGGACGTCGCCGACGGCTTCAACGTGGCCGTCGATTTCAGCGCCCGGTACCGTTACGCCAACGGCGTCACCCTGACCGTCGCCGACACGGGGCGCAACGGCATCACCTTCACCGGCGACCGCGGGCGGATCTTCGTCAACCGCGGCAGCCTGCAGGGAAAGCCGGTCGAAGAGCTCGCGGCCCACCCCCTGCCGCGCGAATCCCTGTCGCTCTATCCGCACGACAACCACGAGCGTCCCGAGCGGGTCGGCAAGCTCGACGCCATCGTCAACCACATGGGCAACTTCTTCGATTGCGTCGCCTCGCGCCAGGCGCCGATTTCGGACGTCGCCAGCCAGCACCGCAGCGTCAGCACCTGCCACCTGGGAAACATCTCGATGCGGCTGGGCCGACCCCTCAAGTGGGATCCGCAGCGCGAGGAGTTCGTCAACGATTCCGCCGCCAACGGCTGGCTGAAGCGCGAACAGCGAGCCGGGTTCGAAGTCGCCTGACGAGGAACAACCGCGGGGAACCGGCACATCGCCGCGGCGAGCCGATTCTTCCCGAGCCCTGGGCCTCAGGCCCAGGGAGCCGAATCGCATTCGACGTCGCCATAAGTGTCGACTCCGGGGGCCTGAGGTCCCCGGCTCGGATCCTCAGGCCCAGGGAGCCGAATGGCGATCGACGTCGCCACGCGCGCCGCCTCCGGGGACTCACGTCCCCGGCTCGCTCTGAACCTGACATTCCATGGACTGTGCAACCAGTCGCGGTCCCTTCGCGCGGATCGGCTCCGGGGACCTGAGGTCCCCGGCTCGGGGTGCGGCGATCAACCGGCGTCGCCCGATTGCAGGAGCTGATTCCATGCCCGAGAATTGGGGCCATGTTCGACCCGCATTCACACACCGAAGTCGCCAGCAGCGCGCGGCAGTTGGCCGTTTCGCGGCGCGCGTTCTGTGCAACGACTGCCGGTCTGCTGGTCAGTCCGCTGGCGGCGCGCGCGGCGCAGGCTCGGGAGCCGAATCGCTGGCAGCCCAATTATATCGTCGGTTCGTCGATGTACGGTTACGCCGACCTGCCGATCGTTCTGGCCGAAGCTCGCCAGACCGGCGCGACGGCGATCGACCTTTGGCCCAAGGTGCACGGCAACCAGCGCGAGCAGTTGACTGAATTGGGCGAAGAGAAGTTCGCGGCGCTGCTCCGCCAGCACGGCCTCGCGCTCGGCTGCATCACGCAGTATCCGCTGGGGCCGTTCAAGCTGCAGGACGAGATGCGGCTCGCCCGCCGGCTCGGGTGCCGGATGATCGTCTGCGGCGGCGAGGGGCCGCGCGGGCTGACGGGGAGCGAACTCAAGGGGGCCGTCACCCAGTTCGTCGAGAAGCTCAAACCGCACCTGGCGGTGGCCGAAGAGACCGGCGTGACGCTCGCACTCGAGAATCACGCACACAACCTGATCGAGTCGCCCGACTCGCTCAAATGGCTGGCCGAGCTGCGTCCCTCGCCGCGCTTGGCCATCGCATTGGCCCCGTATCATTTGCCGCAGGACGAGCTGCAGCTCGCCGAGTTGATTCGCGCGCTGGGTCCGGCCATCGCCCTGTTCTACGCTTGGCAGCACGGCGCCGGCTGCATGCAAAAGCAACCCAAGGAGCAGGAGCTGCTGCAAATGCCCGGGCGGGGACCGCTCGACTTTGCTCCCCTGCTGGCGGCGCTCGGCGAGATCGATTATCAAGGCTGGACTGAGATCTTCATGCATCCCTTTCCGCGCGGCGTGCCGATTCTGGAATCGCCCGCCGCCGTCACGGCCGAGATCATCCGCGCCCGCGACTATCTGGAGACATGCCGGCCTGGAGCGAAATCCCCATGAAGAAACACCCGGTCCTGATCATCGTCGGCGACGCGAGCGAAACGCTCGACACGATGTATCCCTACTATCGCCTGCAGGAGGCGGGCTTCGAGCCGGTCGTGGCGGGGCCCGAGAAGCGTCGCTTCCAGATGGTGCTGCACGAAGTGAAGCCCGGCTGGACGAT
This sequence comes from Planctomycetaceae bacterium, assembly GCA_016793185.1. Lineage (GTDB taxonomy): Bacteria > Planctomycetota > Planctomycetia > Pirellulales > JAEUIK01 > JAEUIK01. Next base: position 8,860 of record JAEUIK010000372.1, read on the forward strand.
CACCAAGGAGTGGGAGGGTTACACGATCGAAGCCCAGATCGCCTTCGCCGACGTCGTCCCCGAGGAGTATCTCGGCATTCTCTTTTCCGGCGGCCGGGCCCCCGAGTACATCCGCTACGACCAGGACCTGGTCCGCATCACGCGGCACTTTTTCGAGCAGGGCAAGCCGGTCGCCAGCGTTTGCCATGGCGTCGAGATCCCCGCTTTCGCCGGCTGCGTCGAGGGGCGCAAGATGGCCACCGTGCCCAAGTGCCGGTTCGATCTCGAAGTCTGCGGCGGCATCTTCGTCAACGAACCCTGCGTGATCGACGGCAATCTCGTCAGCGGCCGGACGTTTCACGACAACGGCCAGTACGTCGGACCGTGGATCAAGCTGCTGGAGAAAGCCCGCGAAACGGCCGGCGCGGGAGCCACGGCTGCGCGGCGCTAGAATTCGTCATGAAAGGAACTGTCTTGGTGTATCTCTCGATCCCCCGCCGGTTGGTTTTGCTCGTTCTGGCATTGCTTGTCGCCGCGGCCCCGCAAGCGGCCTCGGCCGACGAGCCCGCCTGGAAGAATCTCTTCGACGGCCAGTCGCTCGCGGGCTGGAAGCAGCGTGGCGGGGCGGCCAAGTACCGCGTCGAGGACGGAGCCATCGTCGGCCAGAGCGTCCCCAACACCAGCAACTCGTTCCTCTGCACCGACCGCGACTACGGCGACTTCATCCTCGAGCTCGAGTTCAAGGTCGATCCCACGCTCAACTCGGGCGTGCAGATCCGCAGCGAATGTTTTGATGAGACGCGCAAGGTGACCCACGAAGGGAAAGAAAAGGTCATTCCCGCCGGCCGCGTGCATGGCTACCAGGTCGAGATCGATCCGTCCGACCGCGCCTGGACGGCCGGCATCTACGACGAAGGGCGCCGCGGCTGGCTCAACGACCTGAAGGACAACGAAGCCGCCCGCAAGGCGTTCAAACCCGGGGAGTGGAACCACCTCAAAGTCGAATGCCGCGGCGACTCGATCAAGACCTGGCTCAACGGCGTCCCGGCCGCCGACTTGAAGGACGCGCTGACCCCCCAGGGTTTCATCGCCCTGCAAGTCCACGGGGTCGGTCCGCGCAAGGAAGGACTCGAAGTCCGCTGGCGCAATATCCGCCTGCAAGAGTTGGCGCCGTAGGATCTCGGGCGGCTCCGACCCTGGCAAGCGCGGCGCGGGAGACGCGTCGGGAAAACCGCAAGGCGTTTTGCATTTTCCTGTAGTCGGCCTCTGCGAGGCCGATTGCGACGCCATCGTGGGATCTGCACACCGGATCAGCGGCGACAAGGACGATCGGGGTCGCAGACCCCGACTACAGAAGGCGAATTTCGCCGTCCGCGGCGCATGCTCCGTTTCAGGTCACCCGCGCAACTGCGCCAGTTGCGACCGCAGCCAGGCGAGTTCGCGCCGCGCGAACCAGCCGTAGCTGGCGATCCCCAGCGCGACCTCGCTGGCCAGCAACAGCGCCGGCGGCGCATCGACCCAGGCGATCCACGCCAGATGATAGGCCAGCACGAGGACCCCCATCGCTAGCGTCGCTTGCGCTGCGGCGCGGAGA
>JAEUIK010000373.1 GCA_016793185.1 Planctomycetaceae bacterium
GTTCCGGCCGGGGAACCGCGGCGCTTCGGTTGAGTTCGAGGCCGACGGCCCGAGAGCCCGTGAATGCGATCACGTCCACCCTGGAATCGTCCGCCAACGCCCGGCCGACGACCTCGCCCCGACCGGGCAGGAAGTTCAGGACGCCCGGCGGCAGGCCCGCCCGGTGGAGAATGTCGGCCAGGTGGAACCCGACGGCGGTCGCCTGCTCCGCAGGCTTCAGGACCACGGCGTTTCCCGTCACGAGCGCGGCGACCGTCATTCCGCAGGGGATCGCCAGCGGGAAGTTCCACGGAGGAATCACGACGGCCACGCCGCGCGGGAGGTGTTCGATCCGGTTCGTCTCGCCGGGGACGTCGCGCGACTCTCCTCGGCCGAGCCGGATCATCTCGCGGGCGTAGAACTCGCAGAAGTCGATCGCCTCGGCGACGTCGGCGTCGGCCTCGCGCCACGGCTTGCCACACTCCCAGAGAATCCAAGCGGACAGCTCGAACCGCCGGGCCCGCATCAGCTCGGCCGCGCCACGCAAGCAACGGGCGCGCTCCGCGGCAGTGCGCTGGCTCCAGTCGGGGAGCGCCGCGCGCGCCGCGGCGACTGCCGCCGCGACGTCCGCCACGCGCCCCGCCGCAAAGTACCCAACGACCTCGCGGCAATGCGACGGAGAAACCGACGGCAGCCAGGCGCCGCTGTCGATATCTTCGCCGCCGACCTGCAGCGGGTGCTTTTGGCCGAACTCCGACTTCACGGCTTCGAGCGCGGCGGCAAACGCCGTGCGGTTCTCCGCGCGGCCGAAATCGGTGGCCGGCTCGTTCTCGAAGGTCCACGCAAACGCGTCGACCGGCGCCGCGCCATTCTCGTCGGCCGGTAGATTCGTGCTCGTCATGGGGAAACCTGTCGGGGGCATGAGCAGTGTGTCGGGCGGAACTTCCTCGCTGAAGCTCGCCCTGAGGAACGAATCGTTCGAAGTGTTTTCCAATAGTCGCCGCACGAGGTAGGCCATGCCGGGGATCAGTTCGCCAAAGGGCATATAGATCCGCACGCGCTGCCCGAGGTCGACCAAGCCTTGCTTCTCGGAGTCGCCCATCCCGTAAAGCATCTGCAGCTCGAGCTCGTGCGGTTCGAGCCCCAAGTGCCGCGCGCAGGCGATGGCGTGCGCGAGCGAGCGGACGTTGTGGCTGGCAATGGCGGGGCGAAGATCCTGGTGGTGCGCCAGCAGGAACCGCGTCTGCGCCTCGAAGTTGGCATCGGTCTCCCACTTCTGTTCGTAGACTGGCACCGGCCAGCCGGAAGCCCGGGCGTGGACCGTCTCGTAATCCCAGTAGGCCCCTTTCACCAATCGCACCCAGATCGGCGTGCCGCGCCGCGCGGCCCAGGCGGCCAGCCGAGCCAGGTCGGCGCCCGACTCGCGCAGGTAGGCCTGGACGACAATCCCCACGTCGGCAAAGTCGCGAAACTCCTCTTCCGCGAGCAGGGCGCAGAACACGTCGAGCGTCAGATCCTTGGTGGCGTACGACTCCATATCGACGTTCACAAACGAACGGGTCTCGCGGGCCAGCCGCAACAACGGCCGGAGCCGGCGACCGACGCGCTCGCGCGAGCCCGCGGGGTCGATTGCGTCGAACCGGCAATCGAGCGCCGAGAGCTTGAGCGACACGTTCACCCGCGGCAGCGGACCCGCCGGGCCGCGATCGATCTGCGGCACCTCGGGCCAGGCGTTGGCGATGGGGGCCAGGCGTTCGATCATCTCGCGGTAGGCGGCCTGGTAGCGGTCGGCGTCGGCCTCGCTCGTGACCGCTTCGCCCAGCAGGTCGAGCGTGAAGGCCCGTTTGAGCCGCCGCTCGCGCAGCGCCGCGGCCAGAACTTCCTCGGTGGTCGTGCCGGCGATGAACCGCTGGGCCTGCCCCAACACGTTGCGCCGGGCGGCGATCGCCAAGGCGCGCCCCGCCAGCGTTCCGGGCCGGGCGACCTCGAGCGCCAGGCGCAGCGGCGCGGGGAGTTCGCCCGCCGCCGAGAGCAGGTACTCGCGCAGGTGTCCCGCCACCTGGTCGCCGGTGGCGAGCATCGGCAACACATCGACGAAGCGGAACATCTGCGCTTTGACGCGCTCGTCCTGCATCGCCCAGGCCATGATGTGCTCGTCCCACCAGACGCGGTCGAAGATCGTGGGACGCTGCCGGGCGAGATCGGCGAAGAGCCGACGGCCGACTTCCTGCGTCGTCCGTTCAACGGCAGCCAGATCGAGTTCGTCGCGCGTGGTGGCCAAAGAGATTCCCCCGCAGGAATCTTAGGCGCTGTCGCGAACGGGTCAAATTGGGCTGGTCGTCCGCTGTAGCCGAGGCCCGTGGCCTCGGTGAACGGCTGGCAGTGGTCAGCTCAACCGACGGGGCTGCGACCTCACTGTGGTCGGCGACAGAAGTTCGGACGAGAACGCCGGCCTCGGAGAGGCCAGCCACTGAAGACCGCCGGCCTCCC
>JAEUIK010000391.1 GCA_016793185.1 Planctomycetaceae bacterium
CGAAGTCCCCGGTGGGCGCGTCGACCAGGGTCCGCGCGAGTTGGTGCTGCGCACTCTCGGCCGCTTGAACACGGCCGAAGAGTTCGGCGACCTGATCGTCGTGAACCGGCAAGGGCATCCGGTGCGGATCAAGGACGTGGGACGCGCCGAGGATTCGTTCGAAGAGCCCCGCACGATGGCCCGCCTCGACGGCCAAAACGCCGTCAGCCTGGTAGTCCAAAAACAATCGGGCACGAACGCGGTCGAAGTGGTCGACGGCGTGAAGGCCCGGCTGGCCACGATCGAACAGGTGCTGCCCCCCGACGTGCAGTGCCAGGTCATCCGCGATCAGTCGCGGTTTATTAAGAAGTCGATCGAAGAGGTCAAGTTCCACCTGTTGCTCGCGGCCGGGCTTGTCTCGGCCACGATCCTGCTCTTCATTCGCGACTGGCGGACTACGCTGATCGCCACCCTGGCAATTCCGACTTCGATCGTGCCGACTTTCGTGTTCATGTACTACATGGGCTTCACGCTCAACAACATCACGATGCTCGGCCTGATCCTGGCGATCGGTATCGTCATTGACGACGCGGTGGTGGTCCACGAGAACATCTTCCGGCACATGGAAGAGTATGGCCGCTCGGCGATGGAGGCGGCCCGGATCGGCACCAAGGAGATCGCCTTGCCGGTCATGGCGACCAGCCTGTCGCTGGTCGTGATCTTCGTCCCGCTGGCCTTCATGGGGGGCATCGTCGGTCGGTTCTTCTCGAGCTTCGGCCTGACGGTCGCCTTTGCGATCGTGATGAGCCTGTTCGTCTCGTTCACGCTCACACCCATGCTTTGCAGCCGTTTTCTCAAGCTCGAGTCGGGACCCCAGGCGCACGCCAAATCGAAAGACGGGCTGATCTATCGCTTGATCGACGGCAGCTATGGCTGGATGCTGCGGCTGGCGATTCGGCACAAGTTCTCCGTCGTCGCGTTGACGGTCCTGGTAATCTTCAGCACTGTGCCCATCGGCCGGATCATGGGCGTGTCGCTCATTCCGCGCGACGACCAGAGCGAGTACGAAGTGTCGATCACGACGCCCGAAGGCTACACGCTCGATCGCACCAGCAAGCTGCTCAAGGAGATCGAAGCCCGCATCGAAAAGCTGCCCGGCACGCAGCATCTCTTCACCACGATCGGCAGCATGGGGCGCGAAGTGAAAGGGCAGGGAAACGTCACGCGCGGCTCGATCTACGTCCAGATGGTCGACCTGGCCGATCGCGCTTACACGCAGTTCGCCATCCAGCAGGAAGCCCGCGTGATGCTCGAGGACTACCCCGATCTGCGGATCAGCGTCAACGATGTCTCCGCCTTCCAGGGAGGAGAGCGTTCGCAGGTCTTCCAGGTGAATATCGCCGGCACCGACCTGGATCGGCTCGCCGAGTACTCCGACGAACTCTTAGGGCGACTGGCGAAGCAGCCCGGCTTCAGCGATCTGGACACCACGCTCTCGCTGCGCAAGCCCGAATTGCAGGTCGCGGTTAGTCGCGAGGCGGCCAGCGACCTGGGCGTCTCGGTCGGCACCATTGCCGATACGCTCCGCGCACTCGTGGGCGGATTGCCTGTCAGCCGTTTCAAGGATCAGGCCGAGCAGTACGACGTCTGGCTGCGTGCCGAGCCGTCGGACCGCGCCACGGTCAAGGACTTGTATCGCGTGACCGTGCCGTCGCTGACGGCGGGTCCCGTGCGCCTCTCGAGCCTGGTGCAGGTGAGCGAAGAGCGCGGTCCCACCGAGATCGAACGTCTCAATCGGCAGCGGGTCGTCACGGTGCTGGCCAATCCGGAGGGCATCCCGCTGGGCGAGGCGGTCAGCAAGGCCGAGCGGGAACTGCGCGAGATGAATCTGCCCGGCGATTATTCCTACGAGTTCTACGGCCAGGCCAAGACCATGGCCGAAACCGGTTACTACTTCCTGATCGCGTTCGTCCTGTCATTCGTGTTCATGTACCTGATTCTGGCCGCGCAGTTCGAGAGCTGGACACAGCCGGTGGCCATCATGATGGCCCTGCCGGTGACCATTCCGTTCGGTCTGCTGTCGCTCGTCCTGTTGCGGACGCCGATGGATCTGTATGCCATGTTCGGCCTCTTCATGTTGGTGGGCATCGTCAAGAAGAATGGCATTCTCCAGGTCGACGCCACCAATCAATTGCGAGAAAAGGGGCGCAACCGCGAGGCGGCCATCATCGAGGCCAACCATACCCGCCTGCGACCCATCCTGATGACGACGCTGATGCTGGTCGCCGCGATGATTCCCATCGCGCTTGGGCGCGGCCCCGGAGCCGGCGCCCGGGCGAGCATGGCCAAGGTGATCATCGGCGGCCAGATGCTCTCGCTAGTGCTGGCGCTGATCGTCACGCCGGTCTTCTATATCCTGCTCGACCAGATCGTGGGATTCGCTCGCCGCCGGGGCTGGCGTTGGTCGGTGGCCCCCGAGGAGCCGGCGCCAACCGAGCCGGAACCGGCTCGGCCGGAGCGCAAGGCGCATCTCCCGAAAGCGCCGCAACCGGTCGCCCTGGGACAGGGAACCAATTGAGTTCGCGCGCTGCTTTCGGGCCCGCGAAAGCTGGCGCCGACGCGCTTGCCGCGGTCGGCCGCTGAGCGGGACTCACTTCGCCGGTGCCGTCGAGCGCAAAGCGCGATCGAAGCCCTCCATGATCCGCCCATAGAGCATCTCGTTGGCTGCCGGCTCCGTCACCATATGCGTCATTCCCACCAGTGGGAGAAACTCGAAAGTCTTTCCTGCGCGGAAAAGGGCATCGGTCAGCTTCAGACTGTGCAGGAAGTAGACGTTGTCGTCGGCGGTGCCGTGGATCACCAACAGCGGTTGCCGCAGCTCTTGCGCCGCGGTGAGCGCCGAGCTGGCAGCGTATCCGCCCGGATTCGCCTCCGGCAGCCCCAAGTAACGTTCGGTGTAGTGCGTGTCGTAGTCGCGCCAGTCGGTAACCGGCGCACCTGCCACGCCGGCGCGAAAGACGTCGGGGCGGCGACACGTGGCTACGGCCGAGAAGTATCCGCCGAATGACCAGCCAAAGATCCCGACTCGCTGGAGATCGAGCTCGGGATACCGCTGGCCGAGCTCTTGCAGCCCGCGCACCTGATCGTCCAGGGGAGTTTCGATCAGGTTCCCCTTGATGGCCCGCTCCCAGGCGCGCGTGCGTCCCGGCGTCCCTCTTCCGTCGATTGAGACGACGATGTATCCCCGATTGGCAATCCACTGCGCGAGCACGTACCG
>JAEUIK010000404.1 GCA_016793185.1 Planctomycetaceae bacterium
GCAACGGAACAGTCGCGCTCGTGCGCAGGTCGGTCGAATGGTTGGTGTCGTGACCGTCTATCAACGAGAGGTAGGGTTGGCGCTGAATCCGCTGCGTCATCAAGTAGACGCTCCGATGGTTCGACGGGTACACGGCCTTGAAGGGCGAATGCTGCGTCCAGTTCCACTCTTTGAACGCAGGAAACGGGTGCGGCCCCGGCCGCGCAAAGTCCAGTTTACCGCTCGCAGCCAGCAGCGTGTCGCGGAGGCTTTCGGCGTCGAGTCGCCGCCGTGGATAGCGCCAGTAGTACTGATTGGCCGGATCGAGCTCGAAGTTCGTCGCATCGTCGAGGCTGGCGAGCCGATAAGTCGCGGAGGTCAGAATCAACTTGTGCAACGGTTTCAGCGACCAACCTTCCGTCACGAACCGCTGCGCCAGCCAATCGAGCAGCTCGGGGTGCGTCGGCAGCGCGCCGCGCAGGCCGAGATTCGACGGCGTCGACACCAACCCCTGGCCAAAGTGATGCTGCCAGACCCGATTGACGAAGACGCGCGCCGTCAGGGGATGATCGGCACGCGTGATCCACTGCGCCAGCTCGCGCCGGCCGCTGTGTCCTGGCGGAACCACGAGCGGTCCACCGAGCTCGAGGATCTTGGGGACGCCGCGCGGAACGACCTCCCCCGGCTGCGCCGGTTCGCCCCGAGTCTGCACGGGCACGTCGTTGGGCTCCCCTTCCCCCACCGCGTAGGCAACCGGCAGCCCTTCCGGGGTCCCGCGCTTGCGCAGAGTCCGCAGCGCAACCCGGAGCTTCTTGATCTGCTTTTCCTCGGCCCGATCGGCTTCCGCTTGTTTCAACTCGGCTTCCCGTCGGGCGATCTCCGCCTGGTAGGCCGCGAGTTGGGCCACCGCCTCGCCGTCCGGCACGAGCGGGACGAATCCCGTGCGCGGTTTCTCCTTCGACTGGGCTTCTTCGGAGCCGGCATAGGGAAAGCGCGTACTCGCAAAGATCCCGTACAGGGCGTAATAGTCCCGGGTCGTGATGGGATCGAACTTGTGGTCGTGGCAGCGCGCGCAGCGGAGCGTCATCCCGAGCAGCGAGCTGCCGAGCGTGTCGAGCGTATCCTCGAGCGTCAGGTGCCAGAGTTCGAAGGGCGCCGTCGCGTAGCGCCGCGACAGAGCCAGGTACCCGGTCGCGATCACGCGCTCGGCCGCTTCGGCGGGCGGACCGTCGGCGGCGAGCAAATCCCCGGCCAGCTGCTCGCGCAGGAACTCGTCGATCGGCTTGTCGGAGTTGAATGCATCGATGATGTAATCGCGATAGAGCCGAATCTCGGGAATCGGATAGTCGGCGTTATCGCCCGCGGTGTCGGCGTAATGCGCGACATCCATCCAATGCCGCCCCCAGCGCTCGCCATAGCGGGGTGAGCTCAGCAGACGGTCGATTGTGCGCTCCCACGCCGCGTCCTCGGGCGCGGGATCCGCGAGAAACTCGGCCATCTCGGCGGGCGTCGGGGGCAATCCGGTCAGATCGTAGGTCACGCGCCGTAAGAGCGTGCGCCGCTCGGCCGCGCGCACAGGGGTCAGCCCCGCTTCCCGGCGGCGCGCCGAGAGCCAGCGATCGATCGGATGATTCGACCCGCCCATCGGATCGGCGGGCGGGTCAACCGACTTCACCGGCTGAAAGGCCCAATGCTGCGCGGCAAACGAACGGTCGGCCGGCGCCGACGCCTCGGGCCAGACCGCTCCCTGGATGATCCACTGGGAAAAGTCGTCGAGCACGGGCTGGGGCAGTTGTCCCTCGGGGGGCATCTGTGGCCCGTCAGCGACGTAGCGCAGCGCCTGCAACAGCAGGCTTCGCTGACCGTCGCCGGGGATGAGCGCCGGCCCGCTGTCGCCGCCGCGGAGCAAGGCCTCGCGCGAATCGACGCGCAGCCCCGCTTCGGTCTTCTCGCCCCCGTGACAGCGAAAGCATGTCCCAGCCAGGATCGGGCGGATCTTGGTCTCGAAGTTCCACGAGGGGTCGGTGCCGGCGGGAGGGGCCTGAGCCATCACGATCGAAGCGGGCGCAATCCCGGCACAGGCCACGGCCAGCAGCGTCAGCACGGCGCTCCGTGATGTTCGGCCCGGGGGGAACACTTCAGCCGATCCTCGTCGCGGCGGGGCTCAAGCGTGAATTGCGGGGACCGGATTATAGCACGGATTCGCACGGTGGGTTCCGGAGGCGAGTTCGCCTGCCGCGACTCACCGCTGGGGCCGCCACTCCCGCGGCACCAGCTCGAAGCGAATCCGATAGGCCTGCCAGCCGGCCTCAAGCTGCTCGGCGTATAGCGTCCGTAGTTCGTTCTGGAGGGCGGCTGCGCTGTCGAAGCCGTCGGGGCGGGCGTCGGCGTCGTCGAGGTCCTCGAGACGAATGGCTTCGACCGCGAGCACGTGGATGTGCCCCGCGCCGGGGATGTAGCTCCGCTGGCCGGGGCGCATCCGCCGACAGCTCCAGAGGCGGATGGTTTGGGTCTTGACGCCCGCGCGGATGGCCGGGAGGAACTTCTTCTTGAAGAGGAGCATGTTTGGCAACGACCTCAGCGGGCGAAAACGCCCTCCCACAGGCTGAAAATCGCCGCGGTCGCCCCCCGCTTGGCGTGGCCAATTGGCGCAGCTATCGTAGTGGAAACCTTGCCGCCTGGCCAAACCTGCCATCGCGTTCACCGCACCCCTGCCGGAGATGCTTGTCATGCAGCGCCGCGATTTCTTGCGTACGACCGCCCTCGCCACGGGCCTGGCCAACCTGCCCCGCTGGGCCCGCTCGGCCGACGCTCCCAAGCGGATCCTGATGTTCACCAAGAGCTCTGGCTTTCAGCATTCGGTGATCGCGCGGAAGGCCGAGGAACTCGGCCATGCCGAACGGATTGCGATCGAGATCGGGCGGAAGCACGGCTTTGAAGTGACGCCCACCAAAGATGGCCGCGTGTTCGATAGCGATCTCTCGCAGTTCGACGGATTCATCTTCTACACCACCGGCATTCTCACCGAAGCCGGGGGGGACAAGAATCCCCCGATGAGCGCCGAAGGCAAGCAGCGCCTGCTCGATGCCGTCGCGTCCGGCAAGGGATTCGTTGGTTCGCACTGCGCCAGCGATACCTTTCACCTGCCGGGAGCCAAGGCCTTCGAAAACCAGCCCGAGCCCGATGCCTACATCCAGATGCTGGGAGGCGAGTTCATCAGCCATGGGCCGCAACAGAAGTCGACGCAGCGCGTGGTCTCGCCCAAGTTTCCGGGCACCGAGTCGCTCGGGGCCAGCTTCGAAATGAACGAAGAGTGGTACTCGCTGAAGAACTTCGCCCCCGATCTGCACGTGATCCTGGTGCAAGAGACGAAGGGGATGAACGGACGCGACTATCAACGCCCGCCGTTCCCGTCGACCTGGGCCCGCAAGCATGGCCAGGGTCGCGTGTTCTACACCTCGATGGGACACCGCGAAGACGTCTGGACGGACGACCGCTTCCAGAAGATTTTCGTCGGCGGCTTGGGCTGGAGCGTCGGCAACGTCGAAGCCGATGTGACGCCGAACATGAAAGAAGTCACGCCCGAGGCGATGACGCTGCCGGCCTGAGAGGGACGAGCCAGGGCGAACTGCGCGCAACCCGACGCGCCGCTGGGGTGCCCGCCTCGGCGCGCCTAGAACGCCTTGGCGCGCTTAGAATCCCTTCAGGAATTCGTCGAGGTCGGCATCGCTGAGGTCGCCCGAGGCCTGGCCCGAACTGGGTGATTTACCCGTCGTGGGCGAAGCATCCGCGTCGTCGTCGTTGAGAAAATCGATGGCGACATCGTCCGCCAACTCGGCCGTGGGGGGAACCGACGCCGATTCGGCCGCGGCAGGTGCGTCGTCGAAATCGAGCTCGAGTTCCTCGAATTCGGCCTCCGGCTCGAGCGACGGCTCCTCGGGCTGCGGTTCGGCAGCGACCGGCTCTGCGTCGACCGGCTGTTTCTCGGATTTCTTCGCCTTGGGGGGCTTGGGTTGCTTCGGCGTGGCGGGCCCTTTCTTGCCGAACGGCCACAGCCGGAATCGCTT
>JAEUIK010000409.1 GCA_016793185.1 Planctomycetaceae bacterium
GACTTCGCCGCGACAGCGGCCGGACCCGTTGCGACGCCGCTGACGCTCTTCACCCCCGACGGCCGGGCTATCCAGCCCGAGCTGCCGGCGGGAGATTCGATCGCGGCGTTCGTCGCCGAGCTCACCGAAGTGTGCCGGTCCATTCGCACGGGCAAGCCTTCTCCGTTGCTGGCGGGCGAGCTCGCGCGCGATGCATTGGTGATCTGTCAGCGCGAGGCGCAAGCGGTCCGGACGGGCAAGCCGGTGCGCGTCTGACGTCGTCGCCGAGGGCCCCGCCTGTCGGCAGTGTCGACCAGCGCGGCTGCGCGGTTTGTGTCGGCCAGCGGCAAGTCTCGGGGTGTTAGCGATTGCGCCGCTAGCAACCGGCTCAGGGCGCTATAGGCATCGTGCTGCACCTTGTCCGTAAAATGGTTACGACGATCATCAATGCTGCCACCGACGCCGCAAGTGTGTCGCGCGAAGCGGCTGTGCCGATCGTGGGGAACCGACATAAATCTTTCCGCACTTTTTTTGACCACGTGCGTATAGTGACCTATACTCCAGTTGCTGGAAGTGCCCGACCCACACTTCGAGCTGCTTTGCAGTCGGCAACCGTGAGAAAGAACCTACAGGACAGGGTTCCCGCCTTACCGTGTCAAGCTTGGCCAGTTCGGTCCGAGCTTGTCTCCCCCACGTAGCGTCCGGGCATGGCTCTCGAGCCGTGCGCGAATAGTCCCCTGACGGAAAACCCAAAGCATGCGATGCTGGTTGTCCCGCGCGTTGGCGGGGTCGGTGGTTGGATTCCTGTTGCTGGCGCCGATCTGGGGCGACTCAATCGCCACGGCGCAGGTCCGCTTCGTCAATACCGCGGAAGTGGCGTCGCACATCGACGACGCGCTCGCGAAGGGGGCGACCCTCGAGCAGGATCGCCGCTGGGGCGAGGCCCTGACGCACTACGAAGAGTCGCTCCGCAAGTTTCCCGGCGAGGCTCAGCTCCAGCAACGCTTCACGCGCAGCAAACTGCACTACGATCTCGCACGCCGGTACAACGACACCAGTTTCCGCAAAGCCCTCGAAACGATGCCCGAGGCTGACGCCTTGGCGCTCTATGCGGAAGTCTTGCTGAAGATCCAGAGCCATTACGTCGACCAGCCGGGCTGGCAGGCCCTCGTGGACCGCGGCACGGTGAGCCTCGAAGCGGCGTTGGAAGATCCGATCTTCATCGAGCAACATCTGAGTCGCGTGTCGCCTCAAGCGATCGAACGGACCCGGAGCCAACTGCGCACGCGGTTTGCCGCCTGGCCCATGGCCGACCGGCATCAAGCGCGGCAGGCCGTCGAGCGGATCGCCCGGACGTTCCAACATGAGCTTGGCCTGGCGCCGACGGCCACGATCTTCGAATACACGTGCGGCGCCACGGGCGCCTTGGACGACTATTCCGCATATCTCACGGCGGACCAGTTGGACGAAGTCTATTCGCAGATCGACGGGAATTTCGTCGGTCTGGGAATCGAGCTCAAGTCGGCCGACGATGCGCTGTTGATCGTCAAGGTGATTCCGCAAAGTCCCGCCGAACGTAGCGGTCTGCGAGCGGGTGATTGCATCATCGCGGTGGGGGGACGCACCACGAGCGAGATGACCACCGACGCTGCCGCCAATCTGCTGCAGGGACCGGAAGGGACGACCGTCGAGCTGGCGGTGCAGTCGCCAGGGCAGCCGGCCCGGCGGATGACGGTGCGGCGCGAGCATGTCGAGATTCCGAGCGTCGTCGAGGATCGCATTGTCGATCCCGCCATGGGCATCGCCTACCTGAAGCTCACGTGCTTCCAGAAGACGACCGCTCGCGACCTCGACGCCGCCCTGTGGCGGTTACATCGAGCCGGCATGAAGAGCCTCATCATGGATCTTCGCGGCAATCCGGGCGGCCTGCTCACGTCGGCCGTCGAGATCGTCG
>JAEUIK010000419.1 GCA_016793185.1 Planctomycetaceae bacterium
GGTCGTCAGCCGAGGGGGCCCCAATCCGGGCCAGCCGCTCGATCCGCAGAAGCTTGGCCGCTCGATTCGCACCGAGCGCTGGCGCTACACCCGTTGGCACGACGGCACCGCTGAGTTGTATGACCACGACCGCGATCCGCACGAATGGCACAACCTGGCCGACGAGCCGGCCGAGCGCGAGCGCGTTGCCGAGTTGGAGCGGCAATTGAACGCCGGCTGGCAAGCGGCGCGAGCCGAATAGAATCGCGTCCTGGGGGCCGCCACTGGCTTCTCCAGCAGTGTGATCCAAGCGCAGCGACTCGCAGACGAAGCACTGCTTCCAAAATCTGCGCCATCTGCGAAATCTGCGGTTCGCTTCCTTGTCGTCGCTAAAGTCCCTTCAAGATCCCGCTCACGCTTTCCAGGTAAATCCGCTGCCACTCGGGCGCCAGGATGCAATCGCTATCTTCTTGGGCGCCGCCGACATTCGCGAGCTGCTCGGATGTGGGAGCGTAATAGATGTAGCCATTCGTGTAGCCGGCGACAAACGTCGCTGGGTGCGGCGAAGCCTTCTTGATCGCCAGGCCGGTCTCGACCGTCAGCTCGCCGGGAAAGGTCACCAGCACGAATTCCCCCACGCGCAGTCCCAGGACTTCGACGGCGATCGTCCGCCGGCCGGCGGCGACGTTATCGGCCTGGTGCTTGCGCAACAGCGCCAGGTTCGTGTTCAGCCGCGTCAATTGCTCCATCGCTTGAATATTGGCGATGTACTGCTCGAGGTTCTTGCGGTTCTCGCTGTCGAGTCGGGCCAGATCGCCCCGGCCCCGCGCTTTTTCCTGCAGGTACTCGAAGGCCGGGCTGGCCGGAAACTCGGGCGCCAGCTTGTACTTGATCAGCAGCGGCACGAACGTCTTCAGATTGAGCGTCGTCCCGCCCAGCGATTGCGCGAGCCGTTGTTGTTCGGCTTCCATCGCGATGATCCGCTGCGCGACGTCTGCGCGCGGGAGCTCGATGGTTTTTTGCACCAGCTTGAATCGAGCCTCGGGCGTGGTCCTGATCTGCCGCGTCGCCTGCAAAACGCTCAGTCCCAGCAGGTTTCCCAACGACTCGGCGTCGCGCGGCACGTCGAAGGTCTTGTACGTCACCGGATTGACGTCGCCGGCGCAGCCCTGCAGAAAGAGCGCCACGGCTCCCTCGCTCAGGTTGCCCTCGATGACGCGCGAGGCAAAGCCCGTGATGTCGGCCGTGTTGCCGCCGCTGGGAACGCCTTGAATCGGATGGCAGGCAAAGTTGTAGACGACGGCCAGTGTACGGCCGTCTTCGCGATCGAGGCGGAGCAAACCGATCTCGGAATCGACTGGCCCCACCGCCTCAATTTCATCGTCCGGCGGCAGCGAGTAGGCATGCCGGACGTCGAGCTCTCGGCCGTTCTTGAGCTTGAGCCGACGGTTGATCATGATCCGGTTTTCTTGCCCCGTGCCCACGCCCACGCGCACGGGCGTCAGATTCTTGACGGCTTCCTGCACGGCCTGAACGGTGCGCTGTTCCACGTCCGCACAGACGATTCCATGGCAATGGCTCGCGTTGGCCAGCACGTGGGCCGGTGGAATCCCTAGATCCTTCTCGAGCCGAGCGCGAACGGCGGGGAGGTAGCCGTTGCCGATGGGGCCGATCTCGCCGATGGCAACCGCATCGACCGTGATGATCGCCGCGCGGGTATCCCCTTGTTGCAACACCAAGGCCTTGACGTAAAGCGGGTCGTTGACAGGCCCCGCCCGACGGTCGGTGATGTCGATCTTGGCGACCCCGGCCAGGAGCTCGGGCGCCTCGGCGGCCGCCGCAACGGATGCGGTCAGGATGGCACACACCACGAATAGCGCGACAGTCATGCAACTCTCCCGGATTGAGCCCCGGGCCTCTGGCCCGGGGAGACGAACCGCCAGCGACGCATTCACGCCGATCGACTCCGGGGACCTGAGGTCCCCGGCTCGGGTGAAGTAGGTGCGGCGTTCGTTGCAACGAGTTTGCGCACGGCGCATGCCCACGGCAAGCGTGGGCATGGCACACGGTCCAGGAATTCGGGCGAGCGGCTGCGAGACGTCGAACTACTTGCCCGCCACGACCGGGTTCTTCAGCACACCGACCTTTTCGAGTTCGACTTCGACCACGTCCCCCGGCTTGAGGGCCGTGGTGGTGCCGGGCGTACCGGTGTAGATCAGATCCCCCGGTTCGAGCGTGGCGTGCTGGCTGATCCAGCTCACGATCGCCGCGCAATTGTGGATCAGGTCGCTGGTGCGCTGCTTCTGCTTGACTTCGCCGTTCACGCGAAGCTCGATGGCCAGATCATCGTAATTGATGCCGCTGACAATCTCGGGGCCGCAGGGACCGAACGTGTCGGACCCCTTAGCACGCCACCATTGCAGGTCCCCTTTTTGCCAATCGCGGGCGCTGACGTCGTTGCCGCACGTGACGCCGAAAATGCATTTGGCCGCTTCTTCGGGCGAGACCTTCTTGGCCTGCTTGCCGATCACGATCACCAGCTCGGCTTCGTAGTGGACGTCCTTGCTGCCCGGCGGCAACTCGATTGCCTCGCCAGGACTGATCAAGCAACTCGGCACCTTGATGAAGATCTCGGGCACCTCTGGAACGGGACGGCCACCCAGGTGACTGCGGTAGTTGAGCCCGACGGCAAACACCTTAGCGCTGCGCGCGGTGGGGAAGAGGAGCTTCACGTCGGCCATGGCGTACGTCTTGTCGGTCTTCTTCCAGTCGCCGAAGAGGTTGCCGTCAAGCTGGCGGACGCGGTCTCCTTCGACGATCCCGTAAGCGGTGGTGTTGCCTGATTGAAAGCGCACATAGCGCGTCACCGCATCGTCGGCCACGGCTCCGCGCGCGGCGGCACTGAAGAAGCAGAGCGAGTAGAACGGAGCCCGGCACCAGACGAATCGGAGCATGGTATGGATCCCTCTCGGAGTGGAAGTTCTGGCGGGGATTATGGCCTCTGGGACGGGAGATTTCCAGCAGGCCGGGCGGGTTTTGTTGTCCGTGGCCGGCCTCTGCGAGGCCGGTCCTCTTTATTGAGCGTCAACGTTCGAATGAGAATACGACCAACCACTAAGGCACAAAGACACGAAGTACGAACCAGCGATCGATCCCAGCTCCCAGCAGTTTCGACAAAACATGCTTTTCAGCGGTCGGTTATAGCCAACTAACACCCCATCCCGCGCCTAGTTCTCTTCGTGCCTTCGCGTCTTGGTGGTTCATCCTCTACCTCCCCCAAATGCCGGCCTCAGAGAGGCGAGCTACAGCAGATAGAAAGCCAGTCGCTCGACACGCGCCAGACCGGCAGTTAGCCTAAATGCCCCTAGCCTAAATGCCGCCAACGGGCCGAGTCACTTTGCCCTTTCTCCTGAGGATGCATCACCATGCAGCGTCGAGAGTTTTTGTCGGTTGCAGCCGCCGCCGGTGCGACTGCCGCGATTGCCGGTTCGAGCCAGGTCGCGGCGGCCGACGACAACAAGCCGAAATTTCGCCTCAAGTACGCCCCGCACTTCGGCATGTTCAAAGCCCACGCCGGCGACGATCCGATCGAGCAGCTCAAGTTCATGGCCGACCAGGGCTTCACGGCTCTGGAAGACAACGGCATGCGCGGCCGCTCGGTGGAGGAGCAGGAGAAGATCGCCAAGGAAATGAGCCGGCTCGGGATGACGATGGGCGTCTTCGTCGCCACGGGGGATTTCGGCAAGCCCACCTTTGCCTCCGGCGATAAGAATCTGGCCGCCAAAGTGCTGGAAGAAATGAAGGCCGCCGTCGAGATCGCCAAACGCGTGAACGCCAAGTGGTGCACCGTCGTGCCGGGCAAGCTCGATCATCGGCAAGAGATGGACTACCAGACGGCCAACGTGATCGAACTGTTGAAGCGCTGCGCCGAGATCGTCGAGCCGCACGGCCTCGTGATGGTGCTCGAGCCGCTCAACCCCTGGCGCGATCATCCCGAGCTGTTCCTCACCAAGGCGCCGCAGGGCTACCTGATCTGCCGCGCGGTCAACAGTCCCTCGTGCAAGATTCTCTTCGATATCTATCACCAGCAGATCACCGAAGGAAACTTGATCCCCAACATCGAGAAATCCTGGAGCGAGATCGGCTACTTCCAGACGGGCGACAACCCCGGCCGCAAAGAGCCGACCACGGGCGAGATCAATTACACCAACGTCTTCAAGTACATCCACGGTCGCGGCTTCGACGGCGTGCTCGGCATGGAGCACGGCAATTCCAAGCCGGGCAAAGAGGGAGAGTTGGCCGTGATCGAGGCTTATCGGCAGTGCGATAAGTTTTAGCCCATGAATCGCCCGTCGAATCGCAACTCGAACCAGGAGTCTTCTCGAGCCCCGGGCCTCAGGCCCGGGGAGCGGCGCCGCGAACGGCGTCGCCATGCGTGTCGGCTCCGGGGGCCTGAGGCCCCCGGCTCGACGTGCGCGCGCGCCCTCCTCGTCACCGTGGTTCTGGCGTTGCTGTGCGCGGCTCGTGCGGTCGCGACCGGCGCCGAGCCACCCGCCCCGCTCCCGATCGGATCGCAGCGCGAGTTGCTCGTCGATCGTTACCTGCTCGAGCGGTTGACCGGGGCCGAACTCAAGCTGCATCCCCCGCACGACGCCGGCCCGGCGCTGGCTTTCGACAAGCCGTGGGAAGGGCTTTTTTGCGGCTACGCGACCGTGATCTACGACGAAGCGGATCGGGCCGCGACGAAGTATCGGCTCTACTACCGCGGCATGCCCAGCGCCGGCCACGACGGCAGCGACGGCGAGGTCACCTGCTATGCCGAGTCAACGGACGGCGTGCGCTGGACCAAGCCCGAGCTGGGGCTGTACGAGGTTGCCAGCTCGAAGCAGAACAACGTCGTGCTGGCGGGCTTGGCCCCGTACAGCCACAACTTCAGCCCGCTGTGGGACACCCGCCCGAACGTTCCGGCCGACGAGCGCTACAAAGCGCTGGCCGGCACGCGGCAGACGGGACTCGTGGCGTTCGCCTCGGCGGATGGCTTGCGGTGGCGCAAGCTCCGCGACGAGCCGGTGATTACCGACGGCGCGTTCGATTCGCAGAACGTGGCTTTCTGGTCGCCGGCCGAGCAATCGTACGTGGCGTACTTTCGCACCTTTGCGGATGGCGTGCGGCGCATTTCGCGGACGACGAGCCCCGATTTTCGGAACTGGGGAGCGCCGGTGCTCATGCAGTACCGGCATGGCGCGCAGCCGGGACCGGTGGAGCATCTCTATACGAATCAGACGCACCCGTATTTTCGCGCGCCGCAGCTCTACGTTGCCACTGCCGCGCGCTTCCTGCCGGGTCGACAAGTGCTGACCGCCGCTGAAGCGGCAGCGATCGACGTGCATCCCCGCTACTTCCAGGACACGTCCGATGCCGTGCTGCTGACGACGCGCGGCGGCGACCACTACGAGCGGGAGTTTCTGGGGGCCTTCATCCGCCCCGGCATCGGCGCCCGCAACTGGGTCTCGCGGACGAACTACCCGGCGCTGGGCATCGTGCCGACCAGCCCCACCGAGATGTCGGTCTACGTGCAGCACGATTATGGACAACCCACCGCGCACCTGCAGCGCTACACGCTGCGGCTCGATGGCTTCGCGTCGCTCACCGCCGGAGTCGACGGTGGCGAGGCGCTCACCCGCCCCCTCACGTTCACCGGCCGGCGCTTACTCTTGAATTTTGCCACGTCGGCGGCGGGCTCGATTCGAGTCGAAATCCAGTCCCCGTCGGGCGAGCCGCTTCCAGGGTATGCGCTGGCCGACGCCCCGGAGTTGATCGGCAACGAGATCGAGCGGACTTATCGCTGGAAGAACGGCGAGGAGGTGGCGGCTCTGGCGGGCCAGCCGGTGCGGCTGCGCTTCGTCCTCCAGGACGCGGACCTCTTCGCGTTCCGGTTTGAGTAGGCGTCGAGCCGAGGAACCTGGCCGTCACCCGGGAATTCCTCGCGGATACGGAGACCCCCGGATGAAATTACTCGGTAAGAAGGCCTTGGTGACCGGCGCCGGCCGGGGAATCGGCCGCGGCTGCGCGCTCGAACTGGCCCGAGCCGGCGCCGACGTGGCCGTCAACGACCTGTGCCCCGACGGTGGCCTGGCGGAGACGGCAGCCGAGATTCGTGCGCTCGGACGCAACTGCGCCGTCGTGCCGGGCGACATGTTCGAGCGCGCGACTGCCGCCACGGTGGTCGAACAGGCGATCGCCGGGCTGGGTAGCCTCGACATCCTGGTGTCGAATCCCGCCTTCTCGCGCCGCGAGACGTACTTGAACTACGATCCCGCGATCTTCGAGCAAGTCATTCGCGGCACGCTCGTGGCTGGATTCCATGTCAGCCAACTCGTCGCCCGGCACCTCGTCGAGCGCGGCCGGGGAGGCAAGATCGTCTTCATCTCCAGCGTGCACCATCGAATTCCGTTCGCCCGCAGCGTGGCCTACAACGCCGGTAAGAGCGGGCTGGTGAACCTGGCCTTCACGATCGCCAATGAGCTGGCGCCGCAGCGGATCAACGTCAACGTGATCGAGCCGGGCTGGATCGACACGCCCGGCGAGCGCGAAGCCTTCGGCGATGCGGCGATCGATGCGGCGGGCCCGCTACAGGTGTGGGGACGCCTGGGGACGCCGGCCGACATCGGTCGGGCGGCCGTCTTCTTGTGCTCGGACGACGCCGACTTCATCACCGGCACGTCGCTCCTGGTCGATGGCGGGTCGTGGCTCAAAGCGGCCCAGGAGTAGCGCCAAGCGAGCGTCGTCGCGTCCGCGCCGGCCGGCAGCCCGCTACCAGCGGAGCTCGGTCCCGACGGTGAGACCCTGGAAGAAGAGGTACCCGGCGTCGTTGAGTTGCGGCGGCGAGTTGATCGGGATCCCGAACTTCAACTGCTCGGGAGCCAGCGCCAGGCCTTGGACCCACATCAGGTCGTAGGCGCAGACGAAGGACCAGTTCGGTTTGAAGTCCCAGGTGAAGACGCCGCCGAACTCGCCGACGAAGCCCAGCCGCAGCCCGCGCAGCTGGTACTCGTATTGCGGCGTCTCGAAGGGGGCGAAGTTCTGGCCGGCCGTGTGCAGCTCGGCATAGGCGTTGGTCACGTTTCCGTAGAGCCCCGTCTTGCCGCGGAAGGCGAAGCTCGCCCGGCCGATCCGGTACTGGAAGTCGGCCCCGATCTGCGCGCCGACCAGGTCGTTGGAGGTCCGCGAGTAGTAGTCGCCCGACGTCGGCGTGGTGATGCCGGAGTCGAGATCCTGGACCGCACCTCGGGCATTCCACCAGAACTGGTCGTTGACCGAGAGGTAGCGGAGACCGATCAGCATCGACGGGGTTCGCCCCGGAGCGAGTTCTTCGGTCCAGCGGCCATCGGGCCAGCCGACCAGGCGCTTGGCCAGCAAGCGGCGGCGAATCCGATAGTTGACTTCGAAGTTGTTGAAGGTCGACGAGTTCTCGATGTGGTGCACGTCGGCCCGGTTGAAACCTTCGACGAGCGTCGAGAACGGCGAATTGAGCCGGCCCACGATCACGGGCACGAGCTGTCCGGCGCTGTTGGGGAGAAACGTCTGATCGCGGTCGCCGATCATTTCGTGCTGCGCTTGCCACTGCTGAAGTCCGAAGTAGGTGAACTCGAGCGTGTGGTCGCGCCCCAACAGGTCGCGTCCCAAATGCCGTCCGAGCGTCGCGCGCAACCCCGGCTGGAAGCCGAAATCGAAGCTCCGCGTGGTCTGCAACTGCCGCTGGATGACGAGCTGCACGCCCGCGATCGTGATGACCTGCGGGGTCTGCGTCAGGGTCTGCTCATGAGCGGTCGAGCGGCTGAGGAACAGGACGCCGGCCTCGGCGAACCAGACGGGCCCGCAGTCGTCGCCCCAGCCGCCGCAGGTGTCGCCATAGACTTCGCCCACGTCGCCGAAGTCGGTGGACTCATCGTAGCCCGCGTCCAATTCGGGATGGCCGTCGGAGTAGGCCCACTGATCGAGCTCGAGTTGATTGGCCTCCAGGGGGACCGACTCGCTCGGCGCCGGGACCTCCTCGGGTTCGAGGGGCTCTTGGTAGGCGATTGGCTGGCTCCGGGGCATGGCGCGCACCGGTGCGCGTTCCGACGCCGACAGCGTTGTAGCCGCCAGGGCGATCGCACCGAATGTCGCCAGCAGTGCTAGCGTTGCGCTTGCTCGAACCCGCACGGAATACTCCTTCAGCCACCGCGACGCGCAAGGGATGCGCGTTTCTTGCCCCCTCTCATCGGACGGTAGCGAGGTCCTACAACAGGAATAACCGGCAAATCTCGGATAGAATGCCCAGTCGCCGCAGTCTTCCGGCCGGCGCCCGGTCGAGTCGGCTCGGATGACGCCCCGCAGGGGTCAGGCAATGCCCGGCGGGAAAGCGCCCGGAGCAGCTCCCCAGACGCTATATTGGCCCCTTTCCCTGCCAGCAGGCGTATCCCTGTGCTGGCAAGGCGTTGCCAGCCAGTTGTTACCGCCGCGGAGCCTTGGAAACATGACCTCACCCCTGCGTTCGCTGATCCAGACCGGGACCAAGCTCTGGCTCGACTCGATCGACCCCGATTTGATCGCGACCAACCGCGCGCTGGGGGCGACCGGCGCCACCAGCAACCCGATCATCGTGTCGAACCTGATCAAGACGGGGCGCTTCGACGCCCAGCTCGAGAAGTTGATGAACGCGGGGCTGGCCGATGACGAAGTCGCCTGGCGCGTCACCGACGAGTTGGTCCAGGCGGCCCAGCAGGTCTTTCTGCCCACCTGGCAGGCGACGCGCGGCAACGACGGCTACGTGAGCTTCGAGCTCGACCCGCTGCTCGAAGATCCCGCGCGCAACCTGCCCCACGCGCAGCGCGTGGCGCAGTACATCGAGTTGGGTAAGCGCTGGTCGGCGGGTCATCCCAATCGCATGATCAAAGTGCCGGCCACGCCCGCCGGGCTCGACTCGCTCGAAGAGCTGTGCGCCGCGGGAGTCACGTTGAACGTGACGTTGATCTTTTCGCCGCGACAATGGCAGGCTGCCGCCCAGGCGGTGTGGCGCGGCGCGCAGCGCCGCAAGAGCCTCGAAGGCTTCAAGAGCGGTTACAGCATCTTCGTCTCGCGGCTCGGCGTGTACACCGAAAACCACGTGCCGCAGCTTTAGGCCGCGGCCCCAGGCCTGGT
>JAEUIK010000465.1 GCA_016793185.1 Planctomycetaceae bacterium
TACACCTCGCTGTATACTTCGTTGTCGACCGAATACGATCTCGTCTTCGACAATCCCACGGCGCTGGCCCAGCCCTTTCCGTCGGGTGCCGAGCAACTGCGCGGCCAGTCGCGGGCCGATGTCGAGCTGGAGCGTGCCGAGAAGGTCACGCTGCATGGATTGCCGGTCCTCTCGAACTCCCTGGGCGTGGTACACAGCGAGCAGATGTTCGACCTGGCGGGATCGCTGCGGCTCGAGCCCAACCCGCAGCGCCCGGGCGACTGGCAGCTGATCAATGGCACGCAGCTCGATCTGCAAGGGGTGGGCGTGTTGCAGCCCCAGGGCGCCGCGTGGGTCGGCGAGCTGCCGGCAGGGGGGACCGCCCCGCTGGAGTTCGACCTGGCTTTGGCCGGAGCGGATTGGCAAACGGAGCGCGCAGCAGCCCCCGAGACCGCGGCGACGGCCACGCCCGGCGTAACGCATCTCCGTGCCCTGGTCGAGTTCGCCGAGAACCAACGTGCGCCGGGCGAGTGGCGCCTGGTGGCCTGGACTCGCCAAGCGCTGGCGGGCCTGAGCATCGCGCCGCGGGCCGCGCAGCAACGGTACGCCACGGTGGTCGTCGCGCACCTGCGTCCTGGCGAGCTGCCGCCGCGCGAGCGCGATCGCGCGAGCCGCGCGGAGGTCGCCGTGTTACTGAAGACCATGAACGCCTTGTGGCACCGGAGCCAGGGCGAGCCGTTTGAACTCCAGATCGATGCGCCGCGGGTCCCGTCCCCCGCCGCACAGCCGCGTCCGTAACCCCGCCGCGCGGCCGACCCCGGCGGTTGTGCGCGGGGTTGTCGCCCCGCGCGTAGCTCCGTTGCCGAGTGGATAGTCGCCGCCATGATTGAACTGGTCGATTTCGGAAAGAAGTACGGCGACTTTACCGCGGTGGAGGGCCTGAATCTCAGGATCGAACGCGGCGAGCTGTTCGGCTTCATCGGCCCCAACGGCGCCGGCAAGAGTACGACGATTCGCTTTCTGGCGACGCTGCTGCGGGCGACCACGGGCGACGGCACCGTGAATGGCTTCAGCGTCGATCGCCAACCGCTCGACGTGCGTCGCAGCGTGGGCTACATGCCCGACAATTTCGGCGTCTACGACGGCATGAAGGTGTGGGAGTTCTTGGACTTCTTCGCCGTGGCCTACCAGATTCCGCGCGCCCGCCGCAAGCAGGTCATCGGCGACGTGCTGGAATTGCTCGACCTGACGCACAAGCGCGACGACTTCGTCAACGGGCTCTCGCGCGGCATGAAACAGCGGCTCTGCCTGGCCAAGACGCTCGTCCACGACCCGCCCGTGCTGATCCTCGACGAGCCCTCGAGCGGACTCGATCCGCGCGCGCGGATGGAGGTCAAGGCGCTGCTCAAGGAGCTGCGGCGGATGGGAAAGACGATTCTCATCTCCAGCCACATCCTGACCGAGCTGGCCGATTGCTGCACGTCGATTGGCATTATCGAGCGCGGCAAGCTGCTGATGCACGGCCCGATCGACGAGGTGTACCGCCGGATTCGCGGCAACCGCGTGGTCGAGATCAAGGTGCTGGAGCAGTTCGCCACGGCCCTCTCGATCGTGCGTTCGCTGCCCGAAGCGCTCGACGTGCAGTCGCTCGATCACACGATCACGGCCGAACTGGCGGTGGAGGACGAGCAGTTGGCGGCGTTGCTCGAGCGGCTGATCGCCGCCGGCGTCCGTCTCCGCTCGTTTGCCGAAAAGGATCCCACGCTCGAAGATGTGTTCATGCTGGTCACCAAGGGGTTGGTGACGTGATGCATCGACACCCGGGCCCGACCGCTGTCGCGCGCCTCCAGGGGCGTCAGTCCTCCTCGTCGCGAAACTCCTGCACGATCGCATCGAGGTTCACTTCGCCCCGTGCGATGGCATCCATCAGCGCGTCGGTGGTGGTGAGCTGGTCGTACCGCGCGAGCCGTTCGAGGATCACGGCGATCTCCTCGGGCGAGTGCCCGCGATCCTTGAGCCAGGCGACGAGTTGTTGTTGGGAATTTGCAGAGTGGGTCATGGGTGGCTAAAGCTTAGATGGAAGTGGGTCTTCGAAGTTGAGGTTAGCCATCGACTTGGCTGTTTCGTCTGGCGCGAGCAGCAGCAGGATCGTGATGTCTTCGCGGACTGTGTCCGGAAGGTCTTCCAGGTAGGGCCAGACGATCTGCTCGCGCTCGACGAGAGACAGTCTGGCAAAGTCGCGCTCGATGATGCGGATTCGCACTGAAGCTGGATTCTGGCGATAAAGTTCAATCTGGGCATTGGGATGCTGCTCTTCGTAAGCCCGCAGCGCCTCGGCGATTGCCTGAACGATCTTGTCGCTCTTGCCAAACTTGATTTTTGGCATCGGATCCTCGCATGCACCCATGCCGCGATGCCTTCGGCGGCAGCGACAAACGCCGCCGCGTCTTGTTGCTTGATTGTACCGACTTCGTACCGGAATCCGGTGCCCCACGTTACGAGACGGGCGAATTCGCGTTGCACGTCCGCCGTTGCGGGCGGCTCGCGCAGGTGGCGGAGTTCCTCCCATAACCACTCTAGATCATGCCCACGAGCACCGCGAAACGAATTCAACGCTGCCGCCCGCCGACGGCCTGGCGTCCGGTGTAGGATCAGGGCCTTCAAGACGCATTCGACAGCGTAGCCCGCGAGGTATTGCGCGCCCTGGTTGCGTCCCGCCCGGAACAGCACCTGCGCGTCTTCGAGTCGCTGGAATCCAGCTCGGAAGAACCGGCTCGCATTGGAATCCGGCGGCAGGGCCATCGCGCGCGCGTCCACAACGGTGTCCAACGTCGCGACGCGCCCAATCGTCGATACCTTTGCAGCCTAGCCGAAGGGGCGACACGGGGCAAATATCGTCCGACGGACAACTACGCCTCGGTTCGTCGCGCGATTAGAATTCGGAAGTCTTTGCCCCCAGGCCGCCGCCGGACAACACGTGACCTACCTTCGCGAAAACCCCGTCCTCCAGCGCGAACTGCTCGTCAACCTGCGCACCGTCAGGGCGTTTGTGCTGCTGTTCGGTTATTTGGCGCTGTTGGGTTCGGTGGTCTACCTGGCCTGGCCCTCGGAGCAGCGGGTCGATCTCACGAATCCCGAGGCTTCGAAGCGGCTGGTCAACATGTTCTTCCTGGGGCAGTACGTCCTGGCGTCGCTGCTGGCCCCCAGCTTCGCGGCGGGCGCCATTGCCGGCGAGAAGGAGCGGAAGAGCTACGAGATGCTGCTGGCCAGTCCGTTGCCGCCGAGCGCCATTCTGATCGGCAAGCTGCTGGCGTCGATGGCGCACCTGGCCATTCTGGTGTTCACCTCGCTGCCGATCGTGATGCTCTGCCTGCCGCTCGGGGGCGTTTCGCTGTACGAGGTCCTGGCGGCCTACGTGGCGCTGTTCGTCTCGACCACGTTGTTCGGCATGATCAGCCTCGGCTGCAGCAGTTACTTCCAGCGGACCTCGGCGGCCCTGGTCGTGAGCTACTTGCTGATTCTTCCCTTGGCCCTGGCGGGCATGTTCCTCTGGTTCGCGCTCTCGGGCACCGGCTCGACGGCGCGCCTCGTAGCGGCATTCGTCGTGCTGCCCGGCGCCGCCCTGGCGCTGGGAGGCATCGTCTTTGTCCTGACCAGCCGACGGTTACTGCATCCCCCCGACGTCGGCAGCGAAGGCAAGGAAGTCGTCGACGCCGATCAGGAAATGCAGCAAGCCGTGGGCCTGGTGATCCAGCGCGGGCAGTTTCCCGATAACCTGTTCGCCCCGGCGAAGCGCGACGACCTGCTCGAGGATGGCGTCAATCCGGTTTTCGACAAGGAAATGCGCAGCGAGATCTTCAGCCAGGGAACGCTCATGCTGCGGATCGTGATCCAGATGAGCATGCTGCTGGCGATTCCGATCATGTTCATTTGCTTCTACAACACGCATCCCGAGTGGGCGCCCTGGTACGTCAACTACGTGCTGCTGTTCAACGTGCTGGTGGGGCCCGTCTTCTCGGCGGGGAGCGTGACCGGCGAGCGCGAGCGCGAAACGCTCGAGTTGCTGCTCACCACCGTGCTCTCCCCCTGGCAGATCCTCTGGGCCAAGCTCGTCTCGGGCCTGCGCGTCTCGAGCGTGCTCACGATGTTCCTGGTCTGGCCGTTGCTGCTGGCCTGCCTGATGGTCACCAAGTACTGGACCAATCTGCCGGCGATGGGATGGTATCTCTTGATCGTGGTCATGAGCTGCGTCACCACCGGCACGCTGGCGCTGTTCTGTTCGGTCGTCTTCCGCAAAACGGCGGTCAGCCTGATGACGTCGTATCTCGCCGTGATCGTTCTCTACCTGGGCCCGATCGCGGCGTCGTCGTTCGCCGACACCTTTGTCGCCGATTCAGCCACGCGCGGTCTGATCGACCAGTTGAGCTTCACGAGCCCTTTTGCGGCGGCGCTCAGCGTCCCGCTGACGATCGACGGCACCACCTACGGCGGCGCCTGGCCCACCTACCTCGCGTACCTCCCCGTTGCGGCGCTCGGCAACGCGACGCTCCTGGGGCTCATGACGTGGCTCTTCCATGTCCGCTGGCGTGTGGCCCAGGAATAGGGCCGGTGGCCGATCTCGCTCAGACGAGAGCGCCGAGTACGGTGCGATCCCGCCCCTGGCGCTTGGCGGCCAGCAGGGCCCGATCGGCCGCCTGGAACAGCTCCACGGCCGAGGGGGCCGACTCGGCGGTCGACACAGCAACGCCCGCGCTCACCGTGACGCCTGGCTCAGCGTGCGGCGGCGGTGGAACCGCCAGCGCCGGCGCGGCGAGCCGTGCCCGCACGCGGTCGACGATTGACGCAGCCTGCGCTCCCGCCACGCCCGCCAGGAGCGCTCCGAATTCGTCGCCACCGAGCCGCGCGACGAAGTCCTCCTCGCGCACGCCGGTACGGAGCCGTTCGGCAACCTGGCGCAGCAAGTGGTCGCCCGCGGTGTGCCCCTGGATGTCGTTGACGCGCTTGAAGTGGTCGAGATCAAAGATCGCCAGCGTTACCGGCAGCGAGGCGCTCTGCGCCGCCAGCCGCCGGGCGAGTTCCTGCTCCCAGGCGCGCCGGTTGGGAAGCTGCGTGAGGGGATCCAACAGGGCCTGCCGGGCGAGGTCGAGATGGAGATCGCCCGACCGTTGCGCCTGCCGTCGCAGCTGGACGACCTCCGTCAGTAGCCGCGCAATGACACCAATCAGGCCCGGGTCGAGATCGGCCGGCAGCCTGACGCGCGTGACCGCATCGCACGGATGGTCGATCCGCACTTCGGCCGGAGCGGACTCTCCCGGCGATATCGGGACGATTTCGATCACTCCCCGCGCCGGCAGGTCCGCCAACTCCGACCAGCGCACGCCGGCAGCAAGCTCCGCGTCGAGGCAACAGAGATCAACATGCCCCTCGCCCAGCGCCGCAACCACAGCCGCCGCGGAAGGCGGATCGTCTCCCGCAGCCGCGTCGGGCTGCAGAGCTCCCAGGTTCCGCAGCGCCGCTTGCCAATGTCGGCGCACGTCGCGCTCGGCGAGCAGCAATGCGATTCGGGGTGATTCGGAGTAAGTCATTCTGGTGAGTATAGGTAGATCCGATGTGATTGCTCGCGACCTCCCGTCCCTTTTCTGAGC
>JAEUIK010000547.1 GCA_016793185.1 Planctomycetaceae bacterium
GGTCGTAGACGGCATTCAGCCCGCGCAGCTCCGCGGCGGCACGGCCATTGGCCCCCTCCCGCGGTTTGATCCACGACGATTCGGCAGGAGCGCCGACGGCAGAATCGGCGCCGCCCGAGGTACCCGCGGCCTCATTCGACAATGTGCGTGCATCCGGCACGGTGATTCCTCGTCATACGCCTTGAATCGGCCTTCTTTTTCACGCCTCGAGGGCCAGGCGAACCGGGGGTTCCCTGGCCTCGGTTGTAACCGCAAGGTCTCGTTACCGGTTAACGGGTACCGTCGACTCGCAGTTGTCGGGTTCGCGATCGTGGGGCTCGCGGTCGTGGGTTAGCGGGTGCCAACCGACCGGTTTTGGCCGGCCCGCAGGGGGGGAGGGCCGGCGGCAGCGAGTTCGGCCGGAATACGGTCGGCCGCGTCCGGATCGGCGGCAGCGCCGGTTCTGCGGAGGTAATGCCCACTCCGACCGCCGCTTTTCTCCTCCAACCGGATCTCGCCCAGGGTCATGCCGCGGTCGACTGACTTGCACATGTCGTACACCGTGAGTGCCGCCAAGCTGACCGCGACCAGCGCCTCCATTTCCACCCCGGTCCGGGCGGTAACCCGGACGGTCGCCACGATGGCCAACGTGGTGGCGTCGGGAAAGTCAAAATCGATGCTGACTGCGTCCAAAGCGAGGGTGTGGCACAGCGGGATCAGCTCGTCGGTGCGTTTGGCAGCCTGAATCCCAGCCAGGCGGGCGACTTCCAGCACGTCCCCCTTCGCGAGCTGGCGCTCGCGAATCATGGCCAAGGTGTCCGCGGCGCAGTGCACTCGGCCGCTCGCCCGAGCCATGCGTGCCGAGGGCTCCTTAGCGCCGACATCCACCATTCGGCTGGCCCCGCTGGCGTCGAAATGGGTGAACTCAGCCATGATTCCTCGCTAGTTTCGGCCGCGTAACGGCTTAACGGCCTATTCTAAGCGCCAGGTGCTAACCGTCTAGTAGCCTCAGCTAGCGGAACGGCGGAACCCCTGGAGTGCTCGAGGGGTACCTCGGAGCGACCCGGCGGGAGCCGACAAAGCCCCCCCTGGTTCTGGCTGTGGACCTGGACGGGGTGGGGCAACATCGCGGCGCGCGATTGTCGTGTGGGAGGTCGCCCGCACTTGCGTCGGGGCGTCGCGCTCGGGGGCGATTTGCCCGTGATAGCAATGCTGTCGCGGGGCGAATCGGGTTGATGTTCCAAAGTTGCAGCCGCGTGCGCGTCGATCAAACGGGTGGAAGGTGACACGCCCGACCCGGCGCAAACCTCCACTCTCCCACCGTACGCCCCGCCGATTCGTCCTCACGCCCGCCGCGGCTCGACCCCGCCGCCCTGGCCATCTGCCCAGCCGCAAACTTGCGCGCGGATGACGCGACGCACCTTGACTAAGGACCAGGCAATGACGCGCACCAGCACCATGGTTAGCCGTTGGTTTGGTTTCGATCCGACGGCCCGCGGTTCTGCCGAAAAGCTCCCCCGCAGCCGGCAACGCCTGGGTTTGAAGGTCGAGTCGCTCGAATCGCGGCAGATGCTCTCGACCACGCCGATCCAGTTCAATGTGCCGACCGAGGTGCTGGGCTTCGGCGTCTACGCGGCCTTCACCGCGCAGCTCACCGCCGATTACGTGGATAAGGGGGGGCACACGATCCCCAACGGCACCTACGTCTACTACGATAACACCCTGGCCGACTATGCCGCCGCGACGTCGTCCTCGAGCTATTCCTTTCAGGTCACGGCCAGCGGGCAGCAGGCGCATTTGCCGAATACGGACGTCACCGGGGGCGAAATCGATATCGGCGTCGGCTCAGCGCCGGTGATTTCTTACACCAGTGACGGGTTCTCGACGCCCACTCCGTCGACCAGTCCCACGCAGATTTATGGCCTTGTCGAGTACGCCTACACCAGCGGCGGCCTCGATCTGGACCTGTCGGAAGTCGATCAGGTCGGCTTCCCCTTCACGATTACGACCGATCCCGACGCCCCGTCGCCCGCCGAGGATGGCGTGGGATTGAACCTCACCCGGAGCGAGTTTTTCTCGCGATATCTCCCCTATATCACCAGCCAGGGGGCGGTGGCGGCGCCCTTCGAGCAACTTTACACCGAGGGCATTCCTTACCGGCTGATGGCTCCGCAGGACAGCCTCGCCTCGCAGGAGCTGCCAACGCTGAATCCGCCCGGGCTGCAATTCGGCGGAGGTCTGACGGCCAAGACGACTTACTACTACTGGGTGACCGGCACCAGCGCCTTCGGCGAGACGGCCCCCAGCAACTGGCAGCAGGTCGTGACCGCGCCCAAGTCGGTCAACGGGCACAACGTCAGCCGCCGCACGGTGTTACTGAATTGGACGGAAGTCGAGGGGGCCACGGGCTACAACATCTATCGCAGCGAATCGAGCGATTCGACCACCGCCCGGCTCGTGGGGACCTCGGCGACCACGAACTTTACCGATGCTGGCAATGCCCCGGGGACGCAGGGGCTGCCCACCAATAGCTACTCGTTCAACCCGCTGGCCAGCTACTTCAATGCCGACCTGGATGCGTTTTTCCTGCACTACCAGACGAACGAGTTCGTCTTGAACCGCGACGGCTACACGTTCTCGGGGCATGCCCACGCCAACTACCTGTATGAGGGGCACGAATACACGGTTCTGAAGCTCACGACGCCGGGCATCCCGAACCAGGATTTCCTGATTTTTAAGCCCTATTTCCAGGAGAATACCGACATTCCCGGTGCTCCCCCCGCGCCGAGCTGGATGGTCGATGCCAGCGATTCGCCCGGCGAGATGGTCTTTGGCGCAAGCGGCTCATTCGCCGACGGCAAGGAGCAATTCCCCAGTAACCCGACGCTGGCGGGAATCCAGAAGGACCTCGAAAACAACATCAACGCGGCCTTCAATCGGGGCATTGCCACGAACTTCGCGATCGCACCCGATGACTGGGCCGCGAGTACCTCCCAGTTCTACCAGCCGGGCACCCGCTCGAACTGGTACGCCGCCTTCCTCCACACCGACATCACCACAAACCCCACGACCGGCGTCAGCATCAACGGGCTGGCTTACGGTTTCGCCTACGACGACAACGGCGGCGCCTCGACGAACTTCCAGGGGAACTTCAACCTGGTGAACATCAATCTGATGCCCTGGGGAAGCAGTCCGCTACCCCCGGCACAGGCCGAGTCGATCGTTATTCTCAACCAGCCGGTGAATGGCCGGGTGGGGTCGCACGAGGACGTCTACTTCAAGGTCCTCGGGAGCAATGGGCAGCCCTACCAGGGTGGAGTCTTCGTGGTGGGCAACCTCGAAGGGGCCGAGCAGGGGAC
The DNA here is from genome assembly GCA_016793185.1 of Planctomycetaceae bacterium. Lineage (GTDB taxonomy): Bacteria > Planctomycetota > Planctomycetia > Pirellulales > JAEUIK01 > JAEUIK01. The sequence goes on from JAEUIK010000547.1 coordinate 3,339, forward strand.
CTACACCGCCTTGACGGACGCGACCACCGGCATCGGCAACATCAAGTGGACGAACAGCACCCCCGGGACCAGCCACCTCCAGCTCGCGCTTGAGACGGGCGGAGTCACCGTCGAAAGCAACAACTTCGTGGTCTCCGAGAGCACGCCCACCGGGCGCTGGCCCAAGTGTTACTCCAGCCGCGGAACCTCGTCGCGCAGCCAGCTCATCGACATGGTCATGAGCCGATTGGGGCACTAGCAGCCGCCGAGCCGCCTGGACCCCGAACGGGCGGTGCAGGCTTCAACCCATAGTGCGGCAGGTGGCAAATGGCGACCGCCTGGCCGGATCCCGCACTTCAAACTTGCTGGCCGCCGCCGCCCTTCTGTCGCCGCGAAGCTGCTGAATTCGATCGGCGGCAGGCCTGGGTCGGCCCTTCAGGCAGCATGTTGGACTAACGACTTACGTCGACAACCCGCGATCAACTCCCGCCTGCCGACCCGACCGCGAAACGGGGCAAACGATCGGTGAGTGTACCGATCGGGCCGGCCCGATTTTGGAACCCACTATCTGCTTGCGTAGGCTGGGGGACTTGGCAATACTAGTGGGACGCATCACTTGCCAACCGCCTGGGACAGCTACTGCACAGCGCCATCTAAGTCGTCGGTCCGCCGAATGGACCCACCCAGGCGTATCGTTCTTGCCCTCTGGCAAGAGCCAGCGGTTTAACGCTTCCACGACACGCTCCTTGCCGTCAGGCGTTGCGCGCGGTGTGTCTCAATTCGGCCACGGTCCGAAGTCGGCTGGCGCTGGGCAGGCCTTCCCAACCCCGAACCACCCACCCTTGCCCTACCGCACCGAGGAAGACCATGCATCACTCCGCGCGAATCTCCCCCCTCCCAATTCTCCTGCTCATTGCTGTCTGGAGTGCCAGCAGCGGCGCCCTGGCCGCTCCAGTGACCTACTTTGGGCACGACGATCCGCGGGGCACGATGGTGAACGCTTCGCAGGCTCGAGACGCATTCCAGGCCGCGCTCAGCTCCTTTGGGGTCGAGACCTTCGAGAGCTACGCGGCTTTTTCCGTGGATCCCAAGCTCAACTTCGGAGCGACGGGGATTACGGGGACCTCGGACGCGAGTTTCATCGTCTCTTCGGCGACCTATGCGGCCGGGGGGACCAAGTCACTTTTGGACGCGGGACCGACCACCCAGGGGGGGACCCCCTTTAACGACTACTTCCTGTTGAGCCAACCGGTGACGGCGTTCGGGCTCTTCATCGCCAACGTCGGCGACGCGTTCGAGAACTCCATTTCGCTCCTGTTGGAGAACACGCTGATTGGACCTACGGCCACGCGGACGGTGATGGTAGCCACGCTTGGCCCCGGGACGGCGCAGAACAACATTCTCTTCGTTGGCGTCACCGATACGGATTCATTCAACAAGGTGAGCGTGCTGGAATCGACCGATTACGATGGCACGATGTACGACAACATCACGGTCGGCTTCGTGGTCCCGGAGCCCAGCAGCCTGGTGCTGGCGACCCTCGGCGCCAGCTGCGCAGGGTGGATCGTTACGCGACGGCGGGTGCGGAACTCGGCGAATCTCGCGAGCTAGCAGCAGGTGGCTGCCGGGGATGAACCACCCGGCCGGTGGCGCCAGTTCTTTCCCGCCACGGCTCGCGTCGAACCTGCGACGCGCGCGCCTCAAGCGCGATGATCCCCGCCCGGGGAGAACTGGTGATCGGGTTCCAAACGCGACGAACGTCGCTGACGGGAGGGGTGCGACGAGCCGGGGCGCGGCTCGTCGGAGGGAAAGTTATCCGTCGCGGGGGTCTAGCCGCGACGGGTTGTGCACACGCGGACGCTCGGGGCGAGGGAGCGTCGCGACTTAGACCAACTCTTTCCGGGCGCCAATCAGCGTTCGCAGGCGTTCGGCCAGCAGAGCGCTGTCGAACGGCTTCTTGAACGTCTCATTGATGCTCGAACGGTCGAAACTGTGCGTCTCGCCGTCGTCCGGCAGGAGCGCGATCAGGATCGTGTCGGCATATTCCGGATTGCGACGCAGATTCTGACAAATCTGCAGCGCCTCGGTGCGACCGATCGAGAAGTCGACCACGATACAGTCCGGGTGGAAGCTCTCGGACTGGATGCCGGCTTCGAAGCCGCTGGTGGCCGTCTGCAGGCGGAAACTCCGCTCGGCGGGCAGCTCACGTTTGAGGCTCTCGATCAGCATCTGATCCTGAGCGACGATCAGGACCTTCGCCATGGCTTCGTCTTCGAGATCTCCCAAAGGCATGCCATGCTCTTTGAGGAACTTGATCAGATAGTCGCGCGGGATGCGACGATCTTGCGATCCGGGAATGCGGTAACCCTTGAGCCGGCCGGAGTCAAACCACTTGCTGACCGTGCGCGGGGCCACTTTGCAGATCTTTGCGACCTGACCTGTCGTGAAAACCTTCATTGCAGGCTCTCCAAAATACTCTCGCTTGAATTGGAACTACGCCCGAGCTGTCGCTCGAACGTGCTGGCCCCGGTTGTTCGCGAACGGTGGCCTAAGGCTGCGCTCCTTCATTCCCGGCTGCGTGGGGCAACCGGGCATCCGCGAACACTGGGTCGGGGCTCGTAAATTTTGTGCTGGCTCAGCTCCCTCTGGCCGGATCCCTCTTACTGGACTCATCGGTCGTGCCGACGCTAGCAACACAATGAAAGTCCGCAACTTGACGAGCCGACAGCGCCGGACGCCAACCGAGGGCTTCCATCGGGTTGCTCGACGAGCCGACCGACGGGCCGGAAGCTTTTGCGGGGAGGGTGCGCTGCGAACGGGCCTCCGCCCGACCGAAATCGGGCGCAGTCCGCACTGGGCGTGCTTGGTGGCAGGTCCCCCCTGCTAGTCATCTCGTCGCTCGTCCAACTGCAGGCAGTTCGACTTGTGCCGCGATGACCTTCCGCAAGTTAGTTTCGAGTTGCGGGGGGTGAGGACTTTAGAAACTTTCGCCAGTCGTAACGGCCACTCCGGTCGCGGTGCCTCTACCGGACCTGCGATTCCTGCGCTTCTGGCAATTGCGCGCCGGTCGTCCGAACCGTGCCAATCCCGCGGGTCGCACCGAAAAAGCCGCCCGACACAGTCGTATCTGGGGATGGGTGCTAGCGTTACGCTCGCCAGAGGGGGCGCCCGAAATCCGTCTCACCACCACGGCACGGCAATCGCCAAGTGGGGAAGGGACGAACCCCAAAGACCCGCAGCCACGAAAAAAATGCCAGCAATGAATCTGGATTTTCTGGGTGTCTTGGCGCCGTCGTGGTCTGCTTTTTCTTCCGGCGGAGAAGAAATCGCTAGGCCGCGGCAGTTTCGTCGGCGCCGGCGCCCGGGTTGATCCGGATCTCGCCGTTGTCGCTCACATCCTCAAAGCGGACGCTGACCCGTTTCGAGACCCCCGACTCCTGCATCGTCACGCCGTACAGCGTTTGCGCGCAGGTCATCGTCTTCTTCGAGTGGGTGACGATGATGAATTGGGTCCAGGCCAGGAATTCCTGCAGCACGCCGATAAAGCGCTGGATGTTCGCCTCGTCCAGCGCGGCGTCGACCTCGTCCAGCACGCAGAAGGGGCTGGGCCGACTCCGGAAGATCGCCAGCAGCAGCGCCACGCAGGTGAGAGTCTTTTCGCCGCCGGACAAGAGCGAGATGCTCCGCGGTTCCTTGCCGGGGGGACGCGCGATGATCTCGATGCCGCAGTCCAGAATGTCGACCCCTTCTTCCAGCACGACGTCGGCGTGGCCGCCGCCAAAGAGCTTCTTAAACAGCTCCTGGAAGTGGCCACGGACGGTCTCGATGCTTTCCGACAGCAACCGGCGGCTGTCGGCGTTGATCCGCTGGATGATCTGCTCCAGAGCCCGTTTGGCGCCGGACAGGTCCTTGAACTGCGTCGAAAGCGATTCGTAGCGCTGTTCGAGCTCGCCCAACTCTTCGAGTGCGCCGAGATTGACGCTCCCGATCGACGCGATCCGCCGTCGCAGATCGGCGATCTCTTCGTCCACCTGGTCGCGCTGCTGCAGCTCGTCGGGCGTGGGGTGGTGTTCGAGGTCGGCCAGCTCGATGCCGTAGTCCTCGCGGAGCCGGCCCGCCAGCGTATCCCGCTCGAAGCGGACTTCGCTGGCGGCGAGTTCTTCGGCGTGCAGCTCCTCTTCGGTTTGGCGCAGTCCCGTGCGAATGTTCTGGGCGGACAGCAGCAACGCCGCCCGCTCGGGGCGGAGCCCTTCGCGGCGACCGAGGGCTTGCCCCGCCTGCCGCAGTTGCTCTTCCTTGCTCAGGTACAGGAGCGCCAGCTGCGACTCGGCGGCCAGGATCGACCATTGCGCCTGCACGGCGCGGCGCTGCGATTCGGCCAGATGCTCGCGGCGGTCCGCGATGGCGCGATTTCGCTCCTCCTGGTCCTGCTCGAGCTGCCGGAGCTGCGCCTGGAGATTGGCCAGGCGCTCTTCGCTCTTGGCGCCCTGCACCTGCGTGCCCGTCGCCTGGCGCATCAGGATTTGCCGCTCCGATTCGACTTCGTCGAGCTGCCGCTTGAGGCCGGCCAGCTCGCGCTCGTGCTCGGCCAGATCGGATTCGACGGAGGTCAGCTGGGTCCGTGCCGTGACGAGCGCTTCGCCGCTGGCCTGTTCGTCCTGCTCGGCGGTGCGGCGATCGTGCTCGGCCGCGGAGATTTGTGCCGAGAGTTGGCGGTGACGCTCGTCGGCGGCGCGTCGGGCCATCCGGACATCGGCCAGTTGGGCCTGCAGGCGTTGCTCGGCGTCGATCTCGGTCTGGAGCATTTGCTCGACCTGGGCGACCTCGGCGGCCGCCGCGGCGACGGCTCCGAGCTGCCCCTCGATTTGCTGCTGCACGCTCGCAACGTCGGCCGTGAGCTGCCGTAGCTCGCTTTTGCGCGAAATCAGCCCCGTCCCTCCTTGACGCGGCCCCACGCTAATCGTCCCGTCGGCGGCGACGACTTCCCCCTGGCGTGTCACGAACTGCAGGCCGGGCGCCACTTGGGCAAAGAGCCGCAGGGCGTCGTCGAGAGTTTCGACGATCCAGGTTCGTCCGAGCAGGCGCTTGGCGAGCCCGGCGAACTCGGGGGGGACTTCGACGAACTGCGCGGCGCAGCCCACGACTCCCGTTTCGCCCGCCAGGTTGAACTCGTCGAGCCAGTTGCTCGGCACGGCGGCATCGAGCGGGACGAATCCGATCCGACCGGCGGCCGCTTGGACGAGCGCACTCGATTCGCCCACCAGCGCGGCGCTCGAGTCGATCACGAGGTACTGCGCGCAGGGGCCCAGCGCGAGGTCGACCAGCGGGGCCATCTCGATGCCAGCTCG
>JAEUIK010000553.1 GCA_016793185.1 Planctomycetaceae bacterium
CGCACCTGATCGCGGAGGGGGGCCGGTAACCGGCTGCGCGATTCGCTGAAAACGGCGTCCCCCAAAGCTTGTCGGGCCCGATCCAGCATGGCGTGCGTCGTCGTTGCGTCGCCCTGCAACGGGATCTCAACGGGCGAATAGTAGAACGCGACTTGATCCTGGGGGCCAATCAGCCGGCCTGCCATTTCGACGGCCGCCAGGCTGCAGGGAGATCCGTCGACGCCGATCAGTAGTCTCATGCCGCCTATCACTCCTTCGCGAGAGAGAACTCCGTTGCGAGGGTCGCCAGCCGACGAGCGACCCCCGGGTCCGTCCGGTTGTGCTTAGTTGTAGCATCCCTGCTGGGGGAGGGCGACCGGCGTTGTCGGCAGCCGATTGCCGACCCCGGCGTCAATTCACCGGCGCGGCTGCCGCGAGGGACTCGACCGCGGTGGGCGATTTCGCTCGCAGGCGGACGGGAAGTCCATTCAGGATCGACTGCCCCACAACCGCCTCGACGGTTTGTTCGTCGGTCCAGTCATTGCAGGAAACTCCGGCGTGGGCGCCAGCGACCTGCTGCCAGGGAGCGCTCGCGGCATGCCCCCAGCCGTGCGGCAGGCTGACGACCCCGGGCCGCATCTCGGTGGAAATCTTGACAGGCACCTCGCCCTGATGGACCCGGCTTTCGAGAATCGCGGTATCGCCGTCGCGAATGCCTGCCCGCGCTGCGTCATCGGGGTGGACCAAGAGCACGCAGCGGTCCTTGCCGGCGACGAGGGCCGGCACATTATGCATCCACGAATTATTGCTGCGCAGTTCTCGGCGGCCAATGAGTCGCAGTTCGCCGGCCACGGCGGGGCGGTCAAGCGTAGCCGCGAGGTCGTCAATGGCTGAGAGCAGCAGGGGGGCATCCAGGCGCAGCTTGCCATTGGGGTACGCAACGCGATGTCGGATGCCGGGCTGCAGCGGCCCAAGATCGAGTCCGTGCGGGTGCCGTTTGAGCTTCTTCAGGTTCAAGCCTCGTCCGCCGGGAAGATAGCGGTCGCCGTAGGGCCCGAGGCGGACGAGCATGTCGATCGTGGAGTCGGGCTTCCACCTCAGGCCGACGCGGCGCGCCTGACGGAACGCCCAATCGAGCGGCTTCAGGCCGGTCGGCCCGCCGCCGAGCCGATACGCCAACTCGAGAATGATCTCCCAATCCGCGTAGGCGCCGGCCGGCTTGGGCAGCACCGGCGGCGACCAGCGGGCGACGTTTCGCACCAAGGCGTTCGAGGCGATCAAGTCGACATGGTCTTCGCACAAGCCCCAGGCGGGCGGCAAGATGATGTCGGCGTGCCGAGTGGTCTCGTTGACGTAGATGTCCACAGCGACCATGAAGTCGAGCTGCGCGAATGCGGCAGCCAGGCGGCGCCCATTGGGAGTCGAGAGCACCGGATTCCCGGCGTAAGTGACCATCGCGCGAATTTGCCCGGTGCCCGGTGTTTCGATCTCGTCGGCGAGCGTCGCGGCCGGCAAATCGCCGAACGTTTCGGGCAGGTTTCGCACACGGCTGCGCCAGCGATTGTGGCCATCGGCGGCGGTCAATTTGAGGATGGGGCGCGCGTCGAAGACCGAGGAGGGAAACGTCGCGCCGCCGATCGCGCCGAGTCGCCCCCCGACAAGATTCAGCACATCGGTCGCCAGCGTCGCCAGCGTGCCGTGCTCGTTGTTGCAAACGCCGACGCGTGAGTAGACCGTGGAGGTGCGAGCTTGGACGAACTCACGCGCGATCCGGCGAATCGTCGCGGCATCGAGCCCCGTCGATCCCGCGACTCTCTCGGGAGTGAACGGCGCGAGGCGGCTCGCCAGAGCGTCAAAACCATCGGCCAATCGGGCGATCTCGGCGTGGGCGGCCAGCCCCTCGCTCAGGATCACTTGCGCGAGCGCGAACAGGAACGCGGCATCCGCCCCAGGCAGAATCGCCAGATGCTCGTCGGCCTCACGCGCTGTCTCGGTGTGCCGCGGATCGACCACTACCAACCTCCCGCCCCGCTGCCTGAGCGCTTGCAGCCGCGCGCGAA
>JAEUIK010000567.1 GCA_016793185.1 Planctomycetaceae bacterium
ACCCCGAGTTGGGCGAGACGGTCACCCGCGTAGCGCAAGTCATCGAGAAGGAAGAAGCGAATTTCCTCTCGACGATCGACGCCGGGCTCGATCGGCTCGAACGGATCCTGGCCGAGGCCAAGCGCGAAAACCGCACCGCCATCACCGGGCGCGAGGCGGCCGACATGTACACCACGCACGGCTTTCCGCCCGAGTTGTTTCAGACGCTCGCCGCCGAGCACAATCTGACGTTCGATTGGGACGGGTTCCGCCGCGAGATGGAGCAGCACGGTCTCGAATCGGGGGGCGGACAGCGGATCGAGTTGTTCCAGTCCGGACCGCTCGATGCGCTCAAAAAGACAATGCCCGGCACCGAGTTCCTCGGCTACGACGCCACGACCGCCACCGGCAAGATCGTCGGGATCATCGCGCAGAATGAGTTGTGCGACACGCTCGACGAGGTGGGACATGCCGAACCGGTGACCGTGATCCTCGATCGCACTCCCTTTTACGGCGAGAGCGGCGGACAGGTGGGCGACACGGGCGAGCTCCGCAACCGTTCGCTCAGCTTCGAGGTGATCGATACGCAGCGCGATTCTGGATTCATCCTGCACCGGGGGCACTTGCGCGTCGGTAAGCTCGACCTGGGAGACGAGGTGACTGCCGTCGTCGACGCCGAGCGCCGCGCCGGCATCCGCCGGGCGCATTCCGCGACGCATCTGCTGCACTTCGCGCTGCAGAAACACCTGGGGCCCCATGCCCAGCAGCAAGGGTCCAAGGTCGACCGCGACTGGCTGCGGTTCGACTTCACGCATCCCAAGAGCGTGACGGCCGAAGAGCTGACGCAGATCGAGAGCGAGGTCAATCAGCTCGTCGGCGCCAGCGCGCCGGTCAACTGGTGCACGCTGCCGATTGCCGAAGCCCGCCAGGCCGGCGCGATGATGCTCTTCGGCGAGAAGTATCCCGACGTCGTCCGGATGGTGACGATGGGCGACTTCAGCAAGGAGCTCTGCGGCGGCACGCATCTCGAGAACACCATGCAGACCGGGCTCTTCATGCTGGTGGGCGAAGAGAGCGTCGCGGCCGGCACGCGGCGGATCACGGCCGTGACCGGAGACGCTGCCCGGCAGCGCCTCCGCGAGCACGAGCAAGTGCTCGCCGAAACCGCGGCCACGCTGCGCGTGCCCGTCAGCGAGATCCCGGCCCGCGTCGCGGCCCTCCTCAAAGAAGTTCGCGAACTGAAGAAGCAATCCACGTCGGGCAAAGTCTCCGGCGCGTCGGCCGATGCGCTCCTCGCCGAGGCGGTCGACGTCGGCGGGGTCAAGGTCGTGGCGGCCGAAGTTCCGGGGGGGAACACTTCGGTGCTGCGGCAGTTGATCGACCAGCTCCGCAAGAAGGGGGCGCCGATCGCGGTGTTACTGGCCAGCCGCGAAGCAGGCAAGGTAACGCTCGTCGCCGGCATCAGCCGCGACCTCCAGGAGCGGGGCGCCAATGCCTCGAAATGGATCGCTACCCCCGCCGAAATCGTCGGCGGCCGCGGCGGCGGCCATCCCGACATGGCCCAGGCCGGGGGCAAGCTCGACGCCGAACTGCCCAAGGCGCTCGAAGCGGCCCGCGCCGCGGCGAAGACGCTGGTGCCGTAGGGACAAAGGACCAACCACCCAGGCACGAAGACACTCAGAAGGAATTGGGTAACTGGCCATGGATGAATTCCTAGTGACCAATGATCCATGATCAATCCCTTCAGCCCTTAGTGCCTTAGCGTCTTGGTGGTTAATCCCCCCTCTCTGCCTACTCTCCAGGGCCGGTTTTGCGAGCTAGGTTTGTGCTAACCGCTCGTTTCCGCGCAAGGCCTGCCTCTTGGAGATTCGTCCGATGTGCTCCCGTCGATTGGTTGTCGCGCTCGGCCTGATGAGCCTGGCTTCTCTCGTTTCCGCTCCGGCCTGGGCCTGCACCGGTATCACGCTCCGCGCCCAGGATGGCTCGGTGATCTACGCCCGCACGATGGAGTTCGGCCACGATTTCCACTCCGCAGCGATTGTGATCCCGCGCGGCCATGCGTTCGTCGGCACGGCGCCGACGGGGCAGGGGATGACCTGGTCGGCGAAGTACAGACTCGTCGGCGCCAACGGGCTGCAGATGCCGATCGTCCTCGACGGCTTGAACGAAAAGGGGCTCACCTGCGGGCTGTTCTACTTCCCGGGCTACGCCGGCTATCAGGAAGTCACCCCGGCCGACGCGCCGCGGACGATCGCTCCCTGGGAACTGGCGAGTTGGATTCTCTCGCAGTTCGCCACGGTTGATGAGGTCCGTGAGAAGCTTCCCGAGATCCGCGTCGCGCCGGTGGCGCTGCCCGCCTGGGGATTCGTCCCGCCGGCGCACTACGTGGTCCACGACGCGGCGGGCAACTGCCTGGTCATCGAATACGTCGACGGCAAGTTGCACGTCTACGACAACCCGATCGGTGTGATTACCAACGCCCCGACCTTCGACTGGCATCTGACCAACCTGCGGAACTACGTGAACCTCACGGCGGACAATGCTCCGGTCCGCGAGTTGGACGGCGTCCAGTTCGAGCAGTTCGGCCAAGGCTCGGGCATGCACGGGCTGCCGGGCGACTTTACGCCGCCGTCGCGGTTCGTGCGGGCCGTGGCACTTAGCAAGTCCGCTCGGCCGGGCGCCACGGGGCCCGAGGCGATCGAGCAGGCCCTCCACATTCTCGATAACTTCGATATCCCGCTGGGCACGGTCCGCAGCCCGGGCGACAAGCAGGTCGAGGACGAGATCACGGAGTGGACGACGGCCAGCGACACGAAAGCCCGCCGGTTCTACTTCCACACGCACGGCAACCGCCGGGTGCGGATGATCGACCTGGCGAAGGTGAACCTCGACGCAAAAGAGATCGTGACCGTGCCGATGGATCAGCAGCCGGACGTACAGGATTTGACGCCGAAGGGGGAGTAGCGTGGGGTAGAATCGAGGCATGGATGAAAATCCCTATTGAGCGGATGCAGGAACTGAGCCAGCCGAGGACGAGCCAGAGTCGAGCCCGATCTGGGACCGCTTTGCGTTGGTTGCGACCGCGATCCTGATTTTCTTTGGGGGACCACATTTGTTCGCGATCATCGCCGTTGTGTTGATCCGCGCGGGGGTCATCGCGGATTTGCCCGATTGACGATTGGGTGGTCTTTCGGGTGCCATGCCCACGCTTGTCGTGGGCATGCGTCTCGATTGGCGGGTTCCGCAGCATGCCCACGTGAACGTGGGCATGAAACTATGAAGGAAGTCTCCTCAAGTACGATGGCGGGTGTTCTGTTTGCAAACCGCTTTCCCGGAGGAGACTTCCATGCGTCATTTTATTGGGTTGGACGTTCATTGGCGACATACCACGATGTGCGTTTT
>JAEUIK010000573.1 GCA_016793185.1 Planctomycetaceae bacterium
TGGTACGAGGAACTGAAGTTCTACGTCGATTCGTTTCCCAAGCGGTGCACTGCCTGCCGCCAACGTGAGCGAGCGCCGAAAGCGCTGCGAAAGCAATACGATTCGTTGATCAACTTCGCATTGAAATCACCTGCGGGGGACGATAAGCGAGCGATTATCACAATACTCGACAAACTAGAAGCCATCGTCGGCGAGCTTCCCGACAAGATGAAGCAGAACCGTGACATCTTGAGATCGCAACTCGCAAAACTAACCTGAAGCGTTCGGGCTGTATGACCCACCGGGTGGCCGGGTGGCCCCGACACACGCAGTGCGTCGGGGTTGCGCAGCAACCAGAGGGCGCGGGGGGGGTTCACGGAATCGACTGATCGCGGCGAGTCGAGGAAGCGCGTTGGCGCGAGCCGTCAATCAAGAGGCGCTCGTGTCCCTTCGGCACCCCGACATTTGCCGGGGCCACGCTGCGAAGCTGAGTGCAGAAGCCGCTTCTCGTTCCAGCGGCCCACCGTCAAAGCCCCGGTCCCTAGCTTGTGCCGCACAGCGCGGCTCGTCGCAACCGGGTCCGAGCATTGAAACGGATGGGGAGGGATTCGAACCCCCGGTAGGCTTGCGCCTACAGCGGTTTTCAAGACCGCCGCCTTAGACCACTCGGCCACCCATCCCGATTCTTGAAGTATTGCCCGGGAGCACTGCCCTGGAACCCCGCCGGCTAGTTCAGGACACAAGCTGCGGCCGGCCGGGCCTGCAGCGACGTGGGCCGCGGCCTTGGGCCTTGTCCGCATACCTCGGTCCTGGGCCTCTTCGGCCGCGCATTGCGCAAGCCAACCGCTGCGTCGCACCGCACCAACAGCGAGGCGCGGACCCTGGCAAAGGTTCGTGCGCCCGGAGTGCCGAATTATAGCCCAGCCCCAGAGCGGCGAAAGCGGGGGAATCGGCCAGCCGCCGGCTGGAACGCCGCTGCGGACTAAGTGGTGCGGGCACGCGCCGAGTGGAGCTGATCGAGGACCGCATCGTAGCGCTGGCGGAACCCCCAGGTGATCCAACCGAGAAAGAAGTTCAATCCCAGCGAGACGAACAAACCCATCATGGCCAGCATCAGCCACCCCCACGGCTTGGCATCGAGTGCGGCGCTCTCGTCGCCAGTCGCGGCCGTAGTCTCTGCGGATGCAGTCTCCCTGGATGCGTGAGACTCCGTCTCGGGCGAGGGCGCATGGGAAGGGGGCGACGCAGCCGCCGGAGTTGGTCCCAGTGCGGGGCCCTCTTCGCGCGCGAACTCGGCGCCATTCGGCAGCCGCGCACTGAGGACATCCAACTGGTAAGTCCGTTCGTAATTCCGCGGCGCCGGCGGAGGCCCGGACTCAGAAACGTATTGAGGGTCCGGCACGTACTGGGGCCCCGGCGGCTGGGCTAGCGGCGCGGCAGCGGGGGGGGGCTGATGCGCCGGAGCGGGGACTTCGGGAGCCAATAAATTGGACGGAGGATTGACGGGCGGCGGGGTGACGCGCGTTCGCGGATTGGGAGTCGCGAGCGAGCGCGGATTGAAGACCTCGCTCGACGGGGGCGCCGCGCTCCGCGCCGGGGGAGCCGCACTCCGCGCGCCGGGAATCGGCTGGGCAGCACTCACAGCTCCTCGCGCTGCCGCACCGGGAATGAAGTCGTCGGCCGGCGGCGGCGGAAGGTTCAAGACGCCCGAGTATTCGGGCGCCGGGCGCCAGGCGTTTTCGTCGGCAACGGACGGCGGGGGCGGAAGATTCAGGACGCCGTCGCGCGTCGTCGGGCCGGCGTCGTAGGGGGGACGTGCCGCGGTCGTGTCGACCGGCGATCCGGCTGCATTGCCCTGACGCGGGAGCCGGCTGGTACCGACCGTGACGCGGCAGGTTCGCACGCCGCGGACATCGGGCGGAATATCGGTCACAATGTCTTGGCCATCCTGCAGCATGCCCAACAGCTGGGGCTCGATCTGAATGATGTACTCCAGGCCCCCCTCGTCGAGCGGTTGCCAGCCCACATCGATGCCCAGGACCAGGGTCACAACTGCAAGGCTGACGCTGTTCATCGCCGGGTCTCCATCATCGGAACGATCCTGGGGAAATCGTATCCGCAGAGGGCCTCCGGCGTAAAGCGCTGATGGCCCACGCGCTGAGGGAAACCGGGCGCGAACCGGTTCAACTCGGCTCGCGGTCGGTGGGAATCAGCGGCGCACCCGGCACCAGGGCCTCGGGCGGGGCCCCCGAAGCGACGATGGCCGAGGTCCGGTCGCCGAGAGCCTTCAATTCGATCTGCAGCATGTTGAGAAGTGCTTGCAAAAACGCCACGACCATCGGCCCGACGAAGATCCCGATCGGCCCCAGGGCGCCGACGCCGCCGATGACGCTGAGCAGCGCCAAGAGGGGATGGAGGTTCGATTGGCCGTGCAGCACGATCGGCTTGATGACGTTGTCGGCCAGCGAAACGACGCTCACTCCGTACAACGCCAGGACCACAGCGGCCGTGGTCCGCTCCTCGTAGAAGAACAGCCAGAGGGCGCACGACCCCCAGACGGCCGCCGCGCCGACGAACGGCACCAGCGCCAGGAACGTCGTCAAGACGGTCAACAAGAAGACCGCCTCGAGCCCCGCCAGCGAGTAGCCGATGCCGGCCAAGGCGCCCTGGACGACGGCCGAGAGAAGCACCGCCAGCACGACCGCGCGGCTCACCTTGTCGAACTCATTGAGCATCTGCCGCTCGTAACGATCGTCGAGCGGAAGGAGGCGCATCACGCTGGCGACCATCCGCGGCCCGTCCGCCAGGAAGTAATACAGCGAGACAATCATCACCGCCAACCCGATGGCAAACCGGCCGAGGAACTCGCCGACGATCTGCGTGGTGCTGAGCGCCAGCGGGCCGAGCCATTCCTCGACGGTCTGCTGCACGCCTTCGAGCTGCTTCTTGCTGGGGTTGGCCAATTGGCGGAGCCGTCCCACCAGCGGTCCGCCGGTCACTTCCCTCTCGAACTGGGTGAAGAGCTGGCTGAGCCGCGCATTGGTGTCGTCGAATTGCTGCTGAATCTCCTCCTGCGGCAGGCCCTGCAATCCGCGGAGCCGCGCGAGGGTTGCTTGGAAGTCGGCCAGGGTCGGCTCGGGATCGATCGGCGGCTTTTCGCCCGGCTTGAGCGCGGCGCGCTCCGGGCGGGTCGCGGCGAGCTCCTTCTCGAGTTGGGCCACCTTCCCTTCGATATCGGTGAAGAGGCTGTTTGCGAGTTCCGGATTGGCGAAGGCCTCGAACTCCTCCAGTTGTTCCAGGTCGCCGACGATGGTCGGCATCGTCACCGTGATCGAGTCGGTCGGGAGGCGCGAATCGAGGTGAAACTTGTCGCGGAGACGGGTCACCTTCAACAGCAAGACGTCGGGCTGCAGCCGGGTGACGAGCGCCACGCCGTCGGCCGCGGCCATACTGAAGACAAAGAGCAAGGGGGCGAGCACGATCACCAGAATAGCCAACGTGGTCAGCCCCGCCGCAATCCGGACATGCCCGCGGCATTTGCCCACGAACCACTGGTGCAAGGGCCGAAACATGACGACCAGGATCACGGCCAGAAACATCGGCAGCAGGAACCGGGCCATGACCTGAAAGAAGAGCACGCCGCAGAGAATGACGATGGCGCACAACACAAGCAGCGAAACAAGGCGAGTCACAGACAATTCCTCCCTGGCAGTCCGCGATGGCGTCGGAGTCTCTGCATTCTAGCGGTTTAGCGAAAATCGGGCGACCGCGTTTCGTGGCATCCGGACTGCCTTGTGGCGGCGGGGCAGTCCAGCCAAAATGGCACAGTCTACCCGCCTTTCTCCTGGCGCGACGGCAACCCGATCTCGCGATCCTCCGCGCATGAGCACACCGGCACCCGCACGCAGCTTTCGTTGGCAGTCCGGGCTCGTTCGCGCCGCAAAGCTTTTGTTGCTCGTGATCGTGGGCTGGGGAATCCACCGCACCGTGCTCGCGGCGCTGGAGCAACTCGATCAGCACCCTTGGCAGTGGCGGCCGGGCTGGCTCTCGCTTGCCGGGGGCATCTACCTGGTCGGCGTGCTGCCGGCCGGCTGGTATTGGCACTGGACAATGCGGCGACTCGGGAATCGTCCGCGGTTGCTCCGCTCCCTGGCGGCCTACTACGTCGGACACCTGGGCAAGTACGTGCCGGGCAAAGGGATGGTCGTCGTCCTCCGCGCCGGCCTGGTGCGCGGAAGCGGCGTCGACACGCGACTTGCGGCCGCCGCGGTCTTCTACGAAACGTTGACCACCATGGCGGCTGGCGGAGCGCTGGCCGCGCTGCTGATGGTCACCTGGCTCGACGTCCGCGGGGAAGTGACGTTGCTCTCCGTCGGCCTGGCGCTCGCCTTGGTCATCCCGACGATTCCCCCCGTCGCGCGGCGCCTCATCGCCCGCTTGACCCCGCGCGGCGAGCGGGCGCTTGTGGCAGACGCGATCTCGCTCGAAGGAACGACGAGGCTCGTCGGCTGGGGCGTGTCGGTGCTGGTATGGGTCGTGCTGGGACTAAGCCTCGAAGCGGCACTGCTGGCCGCCGACGCCGATCTCGTCGACCCGCTGGCCGAACTGCCGCTCTGCACGGCGGCGGTCGCGCTGGCGGTGGTCGCGGGCTTTCTCTCCTTCGTGCCGGGCGGAGCCGTGGTGCGCGAGGCCGTGCTGCTGGAGCTGCTGGCGCCGCGCTACGGGGCCGCGCCGGCTGTCGTGGGGGCGGTCCTCCTCAGGCTGGCCTGGTTGGGGGCCGAACTCGCCACCGCCGCCGGGATCTGGATCGCGTCGCTGCGAGACCGCCGGAAGCTCGGCGGCGCCCATCCCGGGGCTGATGATCGTAACGGTTAATCCGCGTGCACCGCGCACCGCGGATCGTGTTTTTGGTTCCGCGGGCGTCGCGCGGTCCAAGCCTCGCGCGCGTGAGCGCATAATGAACGCTTGGGCCCGAACGGGAAACCGGCTATCTGGGCCGCCGATTCTGCAACCACTATCGCCGCCGCCATGCTCTCGATCGTCATCCCGGTCTACAACGAAGTCGAAAGCCTCGCCCCCCTTTTGGCCGAGATCGACCAGGTTGCGCGCTCCAACCAGTATGAGCTGGACTTGATCTTGGTGGACGACGGCTCGCGCGACGGCTCGTGGGAGACGATACGCCGGCTGGCCGCAGCCGACCCTCGCGTGCGCGGCATTCGCTTTCGTCGCAACTTTGGCAAGTCGGCCGCACTCAGCGCCGGATTTCGCGCCGCCCGCGGCGAGACGGTGATGACGCTCGACGCGGACTTGCAGGACGACCCGCGCGAAATCCCCAGGTTCGTGGAATTGCTTGAACAGGA
>JAEUIK010000591.1 GCA_016793185.1 Planctomycetaceae bacterium
CCTCCACCGCGGCGTCTCGCACGAGCTGGCGCTCGGCTCGGCGGCGATGATGACCCGCTTCGGCGCCGATGCCAAGGGGATGCAGGAAGAGATGGTCATGCAGGGCCTCAAGGAAGTGACGATGCACGAGGTCGGTCACACCCTGGGGCTGCGGCATAACTTCAAGTCGAGCTCGGTCTACACGCTCGAAGAGCTGTCGGACCCGGCCAAGACCAAAGCCAACGGCCTGACCGCTTCGGTCATGGACTACTCGCCGGCGCACATCGTCCCCAGGGACATGAAGCAGGGCGAGTTCTTCTCGTCGACGATCGGACCCTACGACATTTGGGCCATTGAATACGGCTACAAGGTCGTTCCCGGGGGCAGCCCCGAGGGCGAGTTGCCGGAGCTCAAGAAGATCGCCGCCCGTTGTGCTTCGCCCGAGCTGGCTTACGCCACCGACGAGGATACGCGGGGCATCGACTCGGATCCGACCACCAACCGTTACGACCTGGGCAAGGACCCGCTCGCCTACGCCCGGCTGCGTGCCAAGCTGATTGGCGAGCTCTGGCCCGATATGGTCAACAAGGTCACCAAGGATGGCGAGGGTTACCAGCGGGCCCGCCAGGCCTTTGGCGTGTTGCTGGGCAACTACGGACGGGCGATGTTCTTTGCCGCCCGCAACGTGGGTGGCGTGTACGTCAACCGCGACCACAAGGGCGATGCCAACGGCCGCCCGCCGTTCGTGGTCGTCGAGGCGCAAAAGCAGCGCGACTCGCTGGCCTTGCTGGAAGAGCAGGTCTTCAGCGACAAGCCCTTTCAGTTCCCGCCGGATTTGTACAACCACATGGCCTCGTCGCGCTGGTCGCATTGGGGAACGAGTTCGCCCACCCGGCTCGACTTGCCGGTCCACGAAGTGATCAGCATGTGGCAGGACCGCGTCCTGCAGCAGTTGATGTCGTCGCTGACCATGGAGCGCCTGCACGACTCGGAGTTGAAGGTGGCCGCCGATCAGGACGCCTTCACCACGGCTGAATTGATCGATCGGCTCACAAAGTCGATCTTCTCTGAGGTCGACAACGCGCCGAGCGGAGACTTCACCGCCCGCAAGCCGGCCGTCTCGAGCCTGCGGCGCAACTTGCAGCGAATTTACGTCAAGCGGCTCGCCAACCTCGCCCTGGGCGAGACCGGCGCACCGCAAGATTGTCAGACGATCGCCTACGTGGCGCTCGAGGATCTCGAGGGACGCTTGAACAAGCTGCTGGCGACCGACGCCAAGCTCGACCCCTACACGCGGGCTCACCTCAAGGAAACCACCAGCCGGGTTCACAAGGTGCTCGACAGCAAGCTCGAGATCAGCCGCCCGTAATCGGCGGATCGTCCCCTTGCAGTTCACACCACGGCCCCGCAGGTCAGTCGACTTGCGGGGCCGTTTTTCGTGCACGGCTCGCTTCCCGAATCGCGGCGCGCGTGGTTCCTTTTCTCTCCGACTCGGGCAACTGCTATACTGCGGGCGGACATCGATTCAGCCCGCGCCGTGCAACCATGCGGCGCGGGTCCAGCGACGAGGTAGCGGGCGTGAAGCTTCTGGTGGCAATCATTCAGCCGACAAAACTGCAGGCCGTGCGCGAGGCGCTGGCCAAGATCGGCGTCACGCGGATGACCGTCTGCGACGCCCAGGGTTATGGCCGGCAGCGCGGCCAGACGCAGACCTACCGGGGCCACGAGTACAAGACGAATCTCCTGCGGAAGATCGAGCTCGAGATCATGGTCAACGACGACTTCGTCGAGCCGACCATCGAGACGATCACCAGCGTCGCTCGCACGGGGCCCGAAGGGACGATTGGCGACGGCAAGGTATTTGTGCTGCCGGCCGAGGCCGTCGTCCAGATCAGCGAGGGGCTGCGCGGTCCCGGAGCGGTCTGAGTCGCTCGGCTAAGCGTCCTCGCTACGTTCCATCCGCTTTCGCAGCCCGGCGGTCTCAGCCCATGGCAATTTCCAGCATCCTGCTGACCAGCGATCTGATGCTCTCGTCGCAAGCTCAGGGGGCGGCGCTCCGCGCGGCGCGAACGCTGGAGATCGACTCGACGCCGGCCCAACTGATCGCGCGATTGACGGCCCCCCCATTCCTCGCGGCCGCTGGCGAGTACCGCGTCGCCATCGATCTGGCGACCCCCGGGCTCGACATCGCGGCGATCGTGCGCCAGTTGCGGGCTCTCCCCATTCCGCCGCACGCGATCCTGGCGTTTGGGCCGCATGTGCAGGCGGTGCGACTCGCGGAAGCCCGGGCCGCAGGCTGCGACCAGGTGCTGACGCGGGGGCAGTTTCACGCACAGCTCGAAAGCATCTTGCGCGAGCAGTCTGGCTGATCGTGCGCTGCCCAGCCCCCGACGGCGCCGAGCTGCTCTACTGAGCGATGCCTGAACCGGCTATTGCGGCGCCATGTCCGCGTCGGGCGGAGTATCGGCTTCGACATCGGCCGCACGCGGCACACCGGCGGCATCGACCTCCAGCGGCGGCAGCCCGAACCGCTCTTCCTCTTCCTCAACGAAGACCTCGTCCAACTCGGTCGCATCGACCTGCTGGCGCAGCAGGAAGTAGATGGCCGTGGCGGCCGACCAGAAGAAGTTGACGTTGAAGGCGATGACTACCAGCTCGACCAGGCCGATCCAGATCGCAATCAAGCGCGCTCCCGCACGGCCGGTCGAACTTAGTGCCGGGGGGGAAGGCGGTGCGTTTGCTTCAGCCGCTTCGCGCATCGATCCGGTGACAAATCGCGGGCTTTTTTCGTGCACCGGCGGCGGGGGAGGCGGGGCAGGCACAGGCCAGACGATCGACACGCGCGGGGCGATCTCGGCCACAATTTGTTCGGTCCGCCCGACGCCAGCGCTCCAACTGGTTCCCCACAGCGTGAGATAGACGACCGCCGCACCGATTCCCCAGGCAAACGCCGCGGCCAGCCAGCCCAGGATCGTAGCCACGACGAGATAGAACAGATACGAGAGTGGGCGTTGATAGACGTAGGCGTACGTCCGGCTCAGGGCGTCGAACGTGTCGGTCCCTTCGGTCGAGATCGTCGCCCACATCAGCGGCCAGCCAAAGAGCAGCCCTAGCAGCAAGATCACGATCAACACGCCGCCGACCAGCAGCAGCGGAAAGAGCACGCCGAGCGCGATGATCCCGGCGTCGAAGCGCGCCAGCCAGCCGACGGCGGCCAGCCCCAGCGTCGGCAACAGGACGCCAA
>JAEUIK010000602.1 GCA_016793185.1 Planctomycetaceae bacterium
CGTCCGATCCACCGACACATGGCCGGAGATCGCGCTCTCCCGACCGACGTCAGCGAAGCCCACAGCAACCTGCCCCCCAAAAAAACAACCCCGCGCTTCGCCGCTGTCCGGCGGTTGCCGACAGGCTCGGTGCGGGGCATCATTGCCGGGGCTGCCTGCCGATCGTGAGCAAGCGAAAATCAGCCTACCGGGTTCGATAGCGACCTGTCAAACGGCTTCACCGATTTTTCTTATCCAGCACGAATAAACTGCTAGCAATGCGAGTCGACCGATGACATGCGTGGACACACCGATTGTGGTTGTCCGCGAACCGACACCAGGACGGCAACGCCATGTTCGACAGCGCCACTCGATTGCAGGGGACTCTGCATCTGTTCGTCGCCTATGACTGGGGAGACGAAATTCATCTAGATGCCGCGCGGCGGCTCGTCTCGGCCGAACTGCACGCGCTGAACCGGCGCCGACGAACTCCGTCGTCGATCGCCTATCGTCCGGCGCCGGTGCGACTCCCCATTGGGGCGGTGCAGGTGGATTTACCACAAATTGGATGTGTCGCAGCGCCGGCCGAGGCGACGCTCTTTGATTTCGGAGCGGTCAGCTTGGGCATGCGTGTGCCGTTTTCGCTCGCCCCCGCCGAGCTGCTCGAAGTCGCCGCGCACCTGGCGCGCCCCGAGCCGCTGGTGGCCGCCGGCCGACAAGCGCTCGGCAGTTGGCATGCCAGGCTCCTGCCCGCTATTGCCAGTCCCGACTGGAGCGAATTCACCGAAGAGTATTTTGTGTTCGAGCTGCCGCCGCTCGCGGCGACGGACGCCGACGCTTGGCTGGCGGAGCAGGCTGCCTGGCTGGCCGGCCTGGTGCGCCTCGAACGCGGTCCGCTCAGCGCGTCGGAGATTACGGAGGCCGTCCGTGAGCGGCTCAGTTACACCCCGCACGATCTGTTCGTCGCCGAATGGTCGGCGGCGGCGCTGTTCGACAGCGACTGCGGCGAGACGCTCGAGGCGATCGAGTTCGCGAATCTGCAGTTGCTCGAGTTTCGCCACATCGACGACCGGCTCGACCGCCGCCTGACGGCCGCCTATCGCCTGATCCACCCTCTGGCGCGGCGCTGGCTGCCGTTCTGGAACACGCAGGCGCGCACGCTGCGGGCGTTGGGGGACCTGCGGATCGAAGCCAACGAACTGTTCGAACGCGCCGACAACGTGTTGAAACTTGTGGGCGACCAATACCTGGCGCGCGTCTACCGGATGCTCGCGCGGCGGTTTCACCTGGCCGATTGGCAACAGAGCATCCAGCGCTCGCTCGACACCGTCGAAGGCGCGCACCGCGTGATCGCCGAGCAGGCCTCGGCCAGTCGGCTCGAGTTGCTCGAAGCCATCGTGATCCTCTTGATCCTGATCGAAGTGGTCAATGCGCTCTGGCGGCATTGAGCCGCCGTGACGGCCGCGCTGCGAGCGCGAGAAAAAACCCACGCGCCGCAATCGCTCCGGCGCGTGGGTTCACAGACAACAAACGCAGACACGCCTTGGGAAACGGCACGCTGCGACGAAAACTACCTCGCGATCTTGGCCAGGAACTTGGCGGGATCCTTCTCGAGCGATTCCCGGCAACCTTCGCAGCAGATCCAGACTTTCTTCCCTTCGACCTCGACCGCCACGGGGGCGTCCATCGAACCCAACGCATGATCGCGTACCGGGCAAATCTTCTGCGCCTCGGCCAGCTTGCGGTCCTCGGGCGAGAGCTTGGCCAGCGCCGCCTCGATCTCGGCGTCGTTTCCATGGTCGTGGCCGGCGTGGTCCCCGTCGTGGCTGTGCCCATCGTGAGCATGGTCGTGTCCCATCTCACCTTCGGCGGCACGGTTGCCAGCGTCCGATACCGGGGCCGACGACTCGCTGCAGCCCGCGAGCCCGGACAAGAACATCAAGGCCGCGGCGGCGGCCAGCGAATAACAAATGCGCGACATGGATCTACTCCTGAAGGTGCGGTCTCGAACAATTCGGCGCCCGCTGTGCCTGGGCCCAGAGGGCCCCCCCGGCGATCGCCAGGCGGAATTGTACGCGTTGGACCCGCTGCTTCTCAAGGTGCCGCGATTCGCCGGCGGGGTGTCCACCCGCCGGTTTTTCTCGCGGTCGGCAGGGGGGCCGCCGGATAGAATGCCGTAGCGAGCCGGAGCACACTGGAGCGCGGGCAGCCCGGCCCGCTGGCTCGCATGTTCCCGCCGCCAACGCTTCCGAGGTTTCGCCGCATGAGTGGTTCGCTGAAGTTGGGCACGATCGCCGGCATCGGCATCTACGTCCATTGGACATTCGCACTGTTGATCGGCTGGGTGATTCTCGACAGCGGTGAATCCGGGGGAGGCGCGGCGGCCGCGGTCTCGCGCGTGGCCCTGGTGCTGGCGATCTTCGCTTGCATCGTGTTGCACGAACTGGGACATGCCCTCACCGCCCGGCGTTACCACATCCAGACGCGCGACATCACGCTGCTGCCGATCGGCGGCGTGGCCCGGCTGGAACGCATGCCGGACGTGCCCATCCAGGAGTTGTGGGTCGCCCTGGCAGGGCCGGCCGTGAACGTCGTGATCGCGATCGGCCTGGCGGCGCTGATGATCGCCCTGCACCTCCTGGGCGTGCGTGGCTGGGAATCCGAGTTCGAGCAGTCGCTGTTGGTGCAACTGTTGGCCGTGAACGTCATGCTGGTGCTCTTCAATCTCCTGCCCGCCTTCCCGATGGATGGCGGCCGGGTGCTGCGGGCGCTGCTGGCCCAGCAGCTCGATTATGTGCGCGCCACCGAGATCGCCGCCGCGGTGGGGCAGGGGATGGCCGTGCTGTTCGTCGTCCTGGCCGTGACGCTCGGGCTGTTGGGATTCGGCTTCAATCCGTTCATTTTGTTTGTCGCACTATTCGTGTATTTGGGAGCGCGCGAGGAAGCCCGATTGGTGCAGATGCGCTCTGCCTTCCAGGGATTGCCGGTCCGCTCGGCCATGATGACGCACTTTCGCGCGCTGGCGCCGCACGACACGGTGGGCGCGGCCGCCGACGAACTGCTGGCCGGCGCCCAGCAGGATTTTCCCGTCGTTGCCGGCGCGAATGTCGTCGGCATGGTCGATCGCGCGGCGCTCCTCAAGGGGCTGGCCGAGCGCGGGCGCGAGGCGCCGGTCGAAGCGATCATGCGCCGCAACTGCCCCGCCGTGGAAGAGACCGCGATGCTCGACCGCACCTTCCAGGCCATGCGCGAAGGGGGATGCACGGCGCTCCCCGTTGTGCGCAATCAGCAGCTCGTCGGGCTGATCACGCTCGAGAACGTCGGCGAGCTCATCATGGTCCAGACCGCGCTCCGCGACGGACGCAGCCAGCGCGAGTCGACGCCCTGGCAACAACCGCGCTAGGGAGCCAAGGCGTCCGCGGCCCGGCCCGTTTTTAGACGGCCGTCTCGA
>JAEUIK010000607.1 GCA_016793185.1 Planctomycetaceae bacterium
GCCCAGGCACCAGCTCATCCGTGCCGCCTCGAGTTGCTTGATCCGCTCGGCATCGGCCTCGCTGCGGACCACGTGCGGCGTGAGGATGATCAGCAACTCGGTCCGCTGGCCGACGAACTGGTCGTAGCGGAACAGCATGCCGAGCACGGGAATGTTCGAGAGGTACGGCACGCGGCGGTTGACGGACCGCTTCGACTTGGTGATCAAGCCGCCCAGCACGATGGTCTGACCATCGGCGGCGCTGACCGTCGTTTGCGCCGTCGTCACGTCAACGCGCGGCGAGAGGATGACTTCGCCGTTCTGGAACGAGACCGGGATGCCCTCGCTGATGGGCCCCAGCGCCGATTTTTCGGCGTCGACTTCCATCACCACCATGCCGTCGGGGCTGATGCGGGGCGTTACGCCCAGGATCAGACCGACGTTGAAGAGCTCGACGGCGCTGTTTTGTCCGAACTGCGTCACGTTGACATTGGTAATGCGCGGCACGCGCTGGCCGACCTGGATGAACGCCGGCTGATTGTCGAGCGTCATGACCTGGGGCCGGCTGAGGACGTCGAGCCGGCGGCATTCCTTGAGGGCTCGGACCAGCAGGCTGACGTTTTCGCTCGAAGCGGAGAGCACGAGACCGCCGTAGCCGAGCTCGGTGTTGGCGCGCCCCACGCCGAAGTTCGACAGGCCCTGCCCGCCGACCGTGCCGGAATTGGCCAGCGAACGGTCGCTGCCGCTGTTGCCGAGGATCGGGCCGTTGAAGAGGTAGCCGGGGTCGTTGGATGCCCCTTCGATGATCTGGTTGGTGTCGGTGACGATCCCGGCGGCCGTCGACGTCTGCGTGGTCTGGGTCGTGGTGACCAGCGATCCCAGCAGGCTGCGATCGAAGAGGACCGAGTCCTGCAAGCCGAGTTCGATGCCGAACTCGTCGACGTTGTTGAGCGCGACCTCGGCGATCAGCACCTGGATCATCACCTGCGGCGGCTGCGCGTCGAGCTGCTGGATCAGGTTGCTGATCTCGTCGTAGTATCGCGGCGTGGCGCTCAGAATCAGGCTGTTGCTTACGACTTCCGGCACGACGACGACTTCGCCCTCGATCTGGCGGAAGGGGCTGACGCCGCCGGGGGCCGCCTGCTGCACGCGCCGTTCGCTGCGGAGGAATTCGTTGATCGCCAGCGCCACGTCCGGGGCAAAAGCGTTCTTGAGGCGATAGAGCGCGTTCTTGCGGAACTGCGCGTCGCTCTCGTCGAGCCGCAGGAGAATCGCCTCGACAATCGTCAGATCGCCGGCCGAGCCCGACGCGATGATCGAGTTCGTGCGGGCGTCGACCGAGAACCGCAACGGCGCCAGCGAGTTCTCGCCTTCCGCGCCGGCCAGCACCTGCGCGGCCGGACCGGCCACCGGCGTGCCTAACAGCGAGCGGAGCATTTCGACCAGCCGGCTCGCGTCGCCGTTGACGATCCGGAACACTTTCACCTGCGCCACCGCGGCGGGCTGATCGTCGAGCTGTTGAATCAGCGCCGCCAACAATCCCATGCTCTCGGGCGGAGCGGCCACGAGCAGCGTATTCGTGCGCGGATCCGGCGTGATGCGCACGTCGGCCAAAGCCCCCGACTTGAGCAGTTGCTGGCCGCGGGCGTCGACCGTGAGGAACTCGAGCGCCGCGGAACGGCCGGCGTTCGCCGCGTTGCCGCTCCCCGTGCGCGTTCCGCCCGTGGCGCTGATCGCCTCTTGCAGGATCGGGGCGATATCGGCGGCCAGGCTGTTCTGCAACCGGAAGATCCGCAGTTGGTCGACCGCCGTGCTGCCGGAGGCGTCGAGCCGCTCGATGAGCAACTCCACCTCGGCCAGGTCGCGGGGTCCCGCCTGCACAATCAGGCTGTTCGAGCGGGCGTCGGCCACGACGACCACCTTGGGACCCAGCCCCGTCCGTTCCTTGAAGAAGTTCTGGATGGTCGTCTGCGTGGCCGCGGCCGGGGCATGCTTCAGATAGAAGACGCGGAACTGCGTCTCCGGACCGACCGGCTGATCGAGTTTCGCGATCAGCTCGATGATCGTGGTGAGCGCCTCGCCCCAGCCGATCACCAGCAGCGCGTTCGGCTTGACCAGGGCCGTGGCGCTGGCGCGCCCTTGCCGCCCGGTGAGGAGTTCAGTGCTGATCTGCTTGATGATCGCCGCCACGGTCTCGCTCGAGGCGTGCTGCAGTTGGACGACTTCCACTTGCGGCACGCTTTCGGCGCTGATGCGTTCGATCTCCTGAATGATCCGGACCAGCTCGTTCACGTCGCGCTCGCTGCCCCGCAGAATCATCACATCGAGATCCGACAAGGCTTCGACGTCAACGGAGGTCCCCAGCTCGCGGAGGCGATCCTCGGCCGCCTGCTCGGCGGCCTGTTCGGCGACCGACCCCGGCTCGAGCGGCAGCACGACCGTCGGTTGCCGGCCCGGCTCGACGATGATCTCGCCGCCGCGCGGCGTCCGCAGCGGGGGATCCTGCAACAACAGCACTTCCACGCGCTCGCCCGTCGCACGGTCGATCCACCCCTGGTCGCGGATGCCAGGTTGCGCCGCCGGCGCGGGCGGCCCCGATCGCGGCAGGGACGCCGGCTGCGCTGGCGCGCCGGTCGGAAGCGCCGTGCTGGCGCGCCCGCCGCGGTAGGCCTCAATCGCCTGGCGAAGCTTCGCGCGATCCGCTTTTCCCAGCGGCACCACGCGGGTGATTTGTCCCCCGCCCGGCGCCGGCCGGTCGAGCGTCTCGACGAGCGCGGCGACCTCGGCGACCGTGCGCTCGGGTCCCCGCGCCATGACGGAGTTCTGTTGCGCGTCGAACTCGATCTCGACCCGCGCGCCCCGCGGCGTGGTCATCTCGAACGCGGTCAGGCCC
>JAEUIK010000664.1 GCA_016793185.1 Planctomycetaceae bacterium
GGACCCGGCCGCTCGGGCCGACGCGATCGTACCCGGACTGGCCGATTGCCTGACCGCGCACGGCACGCGGCTCCTGGGCTGGCCTCCCCAGTTGAGCAGCCAGGGCTTCATCCAATCGTTCTTTGGCAACGCTCCCTTGCCCGGCAATCGCGGCGTTGGCAGCATCTGGACCGCGGTAGCCGGCAAGTGCGATGACGCCGGGGGCTCGTTCCTGGCGGCCATGCTCCTCTCGGCCGAACGCCCCAACGCGCTCGGCCAAATCACCGTCAATGGCGCGCACGAGTGGCTCGAGCTGCTGCGCGTCGAGGATCGCCCATGACGACACGCTCGCCGCACAAACTGCGCGACGATGCCCTGGCAATCTGGGGGGCGGGAGTCGCGGCTGTCGACAGCGGACGACTAATGCACGCGGCGGTCCAGGTGCAGGATCGTCAACTCGCCTTGGGCGACGATCGCCTCGCGCTCGACGACCTCGAGCGCATCGTTGTCGTGGGGGGCGGCAAGGCCGGCGCCGGCATGGCCGCGGCACTGGAAGAAATTCTCGGCCCGCAGCTCCTCGCCGCCAAACAGGTCCGCGGCTGGCTCAACGTGCCAGCCGATTGCATTCGCCCGCTGCAGGCGATCCACCTGCACGCCGCCCGGCCGGCCGGTTCCAACGAGCCGACGCAAGAAGGAGCCGAGGGGAGCGACGAAATGCTCCAGCTGGTCGCCGGACTCGGTCCGCGCGATCTCTGCCTCGCGCTCATTTCGGGGGGAGCTTCGGCCCTGATGCCGGCGCCGGTCGCCGACATTACGCTTGCCGATAAGCTGGCCGTGACGCGGCAACTTGCTTCGGCCGGCGCGAATATCCAGGAGCTGAACACCGTCCGCAAGCAGCTGAGCCGGATCAAGGGAGGCGGGCTCGCCCGCGCCTGCAACGCCGGACGACTGGTGACGTTGATCATTTCCGACGTGCTCGGCAATCCGTTGGACGTGATCGGTTCGGGTCCGACGGCTCTCGATACTTCGACGCCGGCTGACGCGCTCGCCATCCTCGAGCGCTACCGCGCCCGCGAACAGGGAATCTCGCCGAGTGTGTTCGAGTACCTGGAGCGGGCCGCCACGAGCGCGCGCGCTCCGGCCACCTGCCGCGTCACCCAGCGCATCATCGGCGACAATGAGGTGGCCGTGAGGGGGGCGGCCGAGAAGGCCCACCAACTCGGCTATGGGTGCAAGCTCTCGGTGGCAAGACAACTCGAAGGGGAGGCCGAGCCGATCGGCCGGCAACTTGCCGAGTGGGCCGTCGCCCAGCGAACGGGCGCAGCAGCCACCTGCCTCATCTCAGGGGGCGAGCCCGTCGTCCGCCTGGCGGAAGCACACGTGCGCGGCCTGGGAGGGCGGAACCAACAGCTCGTCCTGGCTGCAGCGGATGAGTTGTGGGATCAGTCCGCTTCCGGGATTGTGATCCTCTCCGGGGGAACCGACGGCGAGGATGGCCCGACCGACGCCGCCGGGGCCTGGCTCGACGCGACGCTGCTAGCCGCCGCGAAAGCGCGCGGCCTCGATGCCGGTGACTATCTGCGCCGCAACGACGCTTACCACTTCTTCGCCCCACTCGGCGGACTGATCCAGACGGGGCCGACGCACACAAACGTCTGTGATCTGCGCGTGGTGCTGGTGGAGCGCCCCGCGGGCTGAGGCACGCTCCCGACGCAGCGTGTTACTTTCCTTCGCGCGCCCGCCGGATGAGATTATTGGTCGAGCTGTCGTGCGCGAGCGGCGGCTCGCGCGGCGCTTCCAGTTCGGGAATGATCCGCTGCGCGAGGACTTTGCCTAACTCGACGCCCCATTGGTCGAACGAGTCGATATTCCAGATCGCTCCCTGCACAAAGACCATGTGCTCGTAGAGGGCAACCAGCCGGCCCAGCACCGCCGGCGTCAAGCGGCGAGCGAGGATCGTGTTGCTGGGGCGATTCCCAGCGAACACGCGGTGCGGCACCAGCCAGTCGGGCGTGCCCTCGGCCTGCACCTCTTCGGCCGTCTTGCCAAAGGCCAGCGCCTCGGCCTGAGCGAACACGTTGCTCAACAGCAAATCGTGATGGCGGCCGAGCGGGTTGAGCGATTCGGTGAACGCCAGAAAATCGCAGGGGATGAGTCGCGTTCCCTGGTGGATCAACTGGTAGAACGAGTGCTGGCCATTGGTGCCGGGCTCGCCCCAATAGATGGGGCTGGTCGCCACCGGAACGGGCGTGCCGTCGACCTGCACGCGTTTGCCGTTGCTCTCCATGGTGAGCTGCTGCAGGTAGGCTGGAAAACGTTTGAGATACTGATCGTAGGGCAGGACGGCCACCGTCTCGGCGCCCAGGAAGTTGTTGTTCCAGATCGACAACAGGGCCAGGAGGACCGGCAGATTCCTGGCAAACGGCGCCGTCCGAAAATGCTCGTCCAGCTCGTGAAAGCCGGCCAGCAGGTCGCGAAACTGCTCGGGCCCGATCGCCAGCATGGTTGAGAGGCCGATCGCCGAGTCCATCGAGTACCGCCCTCCGACCCAATCCCAGAAGCCGAACATGTTCGCAGTGTCGATCCCGAACTTCGCCACCTCCGTGGCGTTGGTCGAGACGGCCACAAAGTGCCGGGCCACGGCCTGTTCGTCGCCGCCGAGCCGGGCCAGCAGCCAGGCGCGGGCCGACTGGGCGTTGGTGATGGTCTCGAGCGTGGTGAACGTCTTCGACGAAACGATAAACAGCGTCTCCTGCGGATCGAGATCGATGACCGCCTCGGCAAAGTCGGTCCCGTCGACGTTCGAAACGAAGCGAAACGTCAGTCTCCGGTCGCTGTAGAACTTGAGCGCCTCGTAGGCCATGACGGGGCCCAGATCGGAGCCGCCGATGCCGATATTGACGACGTTGCGAATCGGTTTGCCGGTATGCCCGAGCCAATTTCCGCTGCGAATCTTCTCGGCAAAAACCGTCATCTTGTCGAGTACGGCATGCACCTCGGGCACGACGTTCTCGCCGTCGACGGAGATGCGGGCCGAGCGCGGCGCGCGCAGCGCCACGTGCAGCACGGCGCGCTTTTCGGTCACGTTGATCTTGTCGCCGCGGAACATGGCGTCGATCCGCGCGCGCAGCTGGGACTGTTCGGCCAGTTCCACCAGCAGCTTGAGCGTCTCGTCGGTGACGCGATTCTTGGAGTAATCGAGAAACAGCCCCACGGCTTCGAGCGTCATCCGCTCGCCGCGCTGGGGATCCTCGGCAAAGAGCTGCCGCAGATGCGTCGTGCGCAGGATCTGCGCTTGGGACTCGAGCGCCAGCCAGGCGGGGCGCGTGGTGAGCGGGGCGGGTTCTACGGGCACCTGCAGGTTCCTCATGAATCGGGCGTGTTGTCGGCGGCCACGATCGCGGGGGAGCGGGGTGCGGCAGCGGAGAGTCGTCGTGGCCAGTTCCTAGTTCATACGGTTATCCCCTCCACTCGGCAAGTTGCAGCGGGCCGGCCGCGCGCCGAAAGTTACCGCACCACGGCGCTCCCCGGACACGTGGAGATGTTTGCGGCCAGATGGATTGGACACTTGGGTCGACAACGGTTAGCCTTGAGCTGCGCCTGGGCGCTCGGCACTCCGCTTGGTGCGTGGCGCAGCGCTGGCACACGAGCTGCAACGAGCCCCACACAGCCCCCTGGAC
The DNA here is from genome assembly GCA_016793185.1 of Planctomycetaceae bacterium. GTDB lineage: Bacteria > Planctomycetota > Planctomycetia > Pirellulales > JAEUIK01 > JAEUIK01. The sequence goes on from JAEUIK010000664.1 coordinate 3,660, forward strand.
CCTTCCAGCAGGAGATGGTCATGTCCGGCTTCCATCGACGCGATTTCCTCAAGCGGACCGCCGCGGCCTCGACGACGTTCTCGTTGTTCACGATCGCCGGCACGCGGGCCTCGGGAAAAGTGCTCGGAGCCAACGAAACGATCCGCGTCGGCGTGGCCGGGATCAACGGCCGCGGACAATCCCACATCGACGGCTTCTGCAAGCTCCCCGGCGTCGAGGTCACGTACCTGATCGATCCCGATAGCCGACTCTTCGAACCCCGCAGCGGCCTGGTGACATCCAAGGGGGGCAACCGCCCGCAATGCGTGCAGGACATTCGCCAGGCGCTCGACGACAAGAATCTCGACGCCGTCTCGGTGGCCACCTGCAACCACTGGCATTCGCTGATCACCATCTGGGCCTGCCAGGCGGGCAAGGATGTGTACGTCGAGAAGCCGCTGAGTCACAACGTGTTCGAGGGACGGCAGGCGGTGGCCGCCGCCCGCAAGCATGGCCGCGTCGTGCAGCACGGCACGCAGAGCCGGAGCAGCGCCGACGACGCCCGCGACATTGCCGCGGTGCACTCGGGCAAGTACGGCAAGCTGCTGGTCTCCAAGGGTTACAGCTCCAAGCCGCGGTGGAGCATCAATCGCCGGCCCAACGCGGCGCCGCCGGCGGAGCTTGATTTCAACCTTTGGCTGGGCCCCGCCCCCGAGCAGCCGTATCACGAAAACCTGGTCCACTACAACTGGCACTGGTTCTGGGATACCGGCAACGGCGAGATCGGCAATCAGGGCGTCCATCAGATGGATCTGGCGCGGTGGGCGATTCGCGACGCGACCCTGCCCAAGCAGGTCTGGAGCCTGGGGGGCCGGTTCTTCGTCGACGACCAGGGACAGACCCCCAACACGCAAATGGCGGTCTTCGACTATGGCGATGTCCAGCTCGTCTTCGAAGTCCGGGGGCTGGTCGAAGGAAAGTCGAGCACGCCCCGCAAGGTGACCAACGAGTACTACACCGATCAAGGCATGATCAGCGAAGGCCAGTTCTACCCGCGTAACGGCGGCGCGGCCGAACCGCTGCGCGACGTGGCGTTTCATGTCGAGCCCGGCGGACCCTTCGGCAACTTTATCGACGCCGTGCGCAGCCGGAGCAGCGACAAGCTCAATGCCGAGGTGCTCGAGGGGCATTATTCGAGCGCCCTCTGCCACCTGGCCAACATCTCGTACCGGCTGGGAACGCAGGTCCCCTTCAACCCCCGCACCCGCGTCCTGGGGGACAACGCCCAGGTGGTGGCCACCTACGACGCCATCGAGTCGAACCTCCGCGATGGGCTGGGGCTCAAACTGGGCGACCTCAGCTATCAGTTGGGCCGCATCCTCAAGGTCGATGCGGCGGCCGAAAAGTTCATCGGCGACGACGAGGCCAATCGACTGCTGACGCGCGACTATCGCAAGCCGTTCGTGGTGCCCGAGACGATCTAGAGCCGCTGCGCAACCTGCCCGGCGTCAGGACCAGCCCTGCCGGGGAGAGGCGTACGCCCTCAGGGCTGGCGCGTCGGCGTGAGGGCTGTCGCGGCGCCCGGGAACTCACTCTCTGACGCAGGTCGACAGCCATTCCCGCCTCCGATCGCGACACGATTCTGGCGCCCCTCGATCCTCCGGCCAGTCGCGCGCGCTTCGGCGTGCTGGCCTTCCTCTGCGCGTTGTCGTTCGTCCTCTATCTCGATCGCGTCTGTATCGGCCAGGCCGCCAATTCGATCAGCGCCGACCTGGGGCTCTCGAACTCACAAATGGGGTGGGTCCACGGAGCGTTCCTCATCGCTTACGGACTCTTTGAGATTCCGACCGGCTGGTGGGGCGACCGCTACGGTTCGCGCCGCGTACTCACACGGATCGTCGTCTGGTGGTCGCTGTTCACGGCGCTCACTGGCGCCGCCCTGGGATTCGGAGTGCTGGTGCTCACCCGGTTTCTGTTTGGAGCCGGCGAAGCGGGCGCCTATCCCAACATGGTCCGCACCGTCGCCCGCTGGTTTCCGCTCGCCGAGCGCGGCACTGCCCAGGGGATTGTGATCACTTCGGCGCAACTGGGAGGCGCGCTCGCGCCCGCCATGGCCGCCTACCTGATCGCTGGCATCGGCTGGCGCTTGACCTTCGTGGCGTTCAGTCTGCTGGGGTTCGTCTGGGCGATCGCCTTTTACGGCTGGTACCGCGACACGCCCGCCGAGATGCGCGGCGCGCCAGCCCGTCTCGATAGCGCTTCGCGCGACATTCCCGACGCGCGCGACATGGCAGGTCCGCCCCCAACGCACGCCGACGTGCCGTGGCGATCGGTGCTCACAAATCCCAACGTCTGGCTTCTGGGGATCTTTCAGAGCTGCTCGTCGTTTCTCTCCTACATGTTCATGAGCTGGTATCCGACCTACCTGGTCAGGGGACGCGACGTCGAGGAGCTGACGACCGGCTGGCTGGCTTCGCTGGTGCTGTTTGGCTCGGCGGTGGGTTGTCTGGCCAGCGGATTCTTCAACGACTGGCTGGCGCGGATTACGCATCGGCATCCGGCGCGGTTTCGCGTGGCTGGCTTCACCGCGACGACACTGGCCGTGGCGGCGCTCTTGGTGAGCGTGCAATGCGAGTCACCCTTCGCTTCGAGCCTGTGGGCGGCCATCGCCTTCTTGCTGGCCATCTCGCAACAGGCCACGTTGTGGGCCGTCACGACCGAGATCAGCGGCCCCCACATCGGCGTCGTTTTCGGCTTGATCAACTCGATGGGCGTCCCCGGCGGCTTCATCTCCACCGTTTTTGTTGGCCGCTTTGTCGATGCCATGGCGGCGCGCGGGTACACGGGCCGGGCACAATGGGATCCGGCGTTCTACGCTTACGCCGCGGTCCTGGCCCTGGGAGGCTGCTGTTGGCTCCTGGTCAACGCCCGCCGCAAAATCGCCCCCCACGATTCCACGCACGCGTGAGCCAACCCTATGTCCTTGTCGAATCTCTTCGCCGACATTCCGACACACCTGCCCGAGGAACTGAGCGAGTTGCTGCTCGCCCGGGGTCGGATCCGCGTCGAGCGGATCCTGTCGCGCGGGCACGCGTCGCCGCCGGACTTCTGGTACGATCAGCCGCAAGGCGAGTTCGTCGTGCTGCTGGCCGGGTGGGCACGCCTGACATTCGAGGATGAATCGCTGGAGCTCGTGCCCGGTTCGTTCGTCGAGATCCCACCCCACAAGCGGCATCGGGTCGAGGCCACCGATTCCGAGCAGACGACCATCTGGCTCGCGATTTTCTACGACGCGTAACGGGAGTGAATGTGCATGCTCCGTTTCGAGGCGAACCTCCTCCGAGCCTGCGCGATTGCCTGCCTGGCGGCGTGCATGAGTGCGGGCGACTGCCTGCACGCGGCCGACGCGGTTCACGCAGTCGCGACACAGGGAAACGTGATGGTCCCGATGCGCGACGGCGTGCGGCTCGCGACCGATGTCTATCTGCCGGCGCGGAACGGCAAGCCGCTCGACGAGCGCCTCCCCACGATCCTGATGCGAACTCCCTATGGCAAGTCCGGACTCAAAGAGGGCGCGCCGGCCAACGCCGACGGCAGGTACTTCGCCGAACGGGGTTATGCCGTCGTGATCCAGGACACCCGCGGCCGGTACCAATCGGAAGGGGTCTGGCACATGCTCACCGACGACGGCCGCGACGGTTTCGATACCTGCGCCTGGATCGGCCAACAACCCTGGTCGAACGGCAAGGTCGGTACGATCGGCACCTCGTATGTCGGCGGTACCCAGCATGCGTTGGCGCTCGAACGTCCACCGGAGTTGGTGACAGCCATTCCGGTCGACGCGATGTCGAACCTCGGCTTTGCCGGCATGCGCAACGGGGGCGCGTTCGAGCTGCGCTTCTGGAACTGGATCTACTCGATCGCGGGACCGCACGGCAGCCGGCAAGCGCGCGATCCGGCCACGGCGGCCATGCTCCTCGAAATGCAGGAGAGCCGGCGCGATTACCTGCTGCGGCTGCCGCTGCGGCGCGGCACGACGCCGCTGAAATTCTTGCCCGAGTACGAAGAGTGGCTCGTCGACGCCATGGGGCACGGACTCAACGACGAGTTCTGGCGGCAGAACAACATCATCGACCAGGCCAGCCAGTACAAGGACATTCCCCTCTACCTCGTGGGAGGCTGGTACGACTCGTGGGCGGGCTGTACGTCGGCCAACTACAAGGCCCTGGCCAAGAAGCTCAAGAGCCCGATTTATTTGATCATGGGCCCTTGGATTCACGGGCAACAGGGTGGTTCGGCCCACGGCCAGGTGAGCTTCGGCCCCGCCGCGGCAATCCCCGATCCACGGGCCTGGCGCCTCGAATGGTACGACCATTGGCTCCGGGGGATCGAGAACAGCGTCGGCCGCCGCGAACCCTTCGCGAGCCGAGTGCGAATCTTCGTGATGGGAACCGGAGACGGCAGCAAGGACCAGAAATCCGGACACCTCAACCACGGCGGCTACTGGCGCGACGAGCAAGAATGGCCGCTGACTCGGGCGACTGCGACGCCCTATTACCTGCACCCGTCCGGCCAACTTCAGACAGCCGTTCCCGCGTCCGACGCCGGCGCAACGAGCTTCACGTTCGATCCGCGAAATCCGGTCCCCACGATCGGCGGCAATATCTCGTCGGGCGACGGAATTCTCCTGCAGGGGGCTTGGGACCAGCGCGGCGGGCCGCACGTGTGGAACATGCCCGAGCCCATCCCGTTGGCGGCGCGGAACGACGTGCTGGTGTTCCAGACCGAACCGCTGTCCGCCGACGTCGAGGTGACCGGCGACATCGTCGTCCGGTTGTGGATCACGTCGTCCGCATCGGATACCGACTTCACCGCCAAGTTGATCGACGTTTATCCGCCGAGCGCCGACTTTCCCCGCGGCTTCGACCTGAATATCGGCGACGGCATCCGCCGGGCCCGCTTTCGCGAATCGCTGTCGCACCGCGCATTCATGGAGCCGGGCCAGACCTACCCCCTCGAGATCCAGCTCTATCCCACCTCGAACGTCTTCAAGGCGGGACACCGGATTCGGGTCGACATCTCGAGCAGTAACTTCCCGCGCTTCGACGTGAACCCGAACACGGGCGAGCACCTGAATCGCAACCGCCGCGTGCAAACGGCCATCAACACCGTGCTGCACGACGCGGATCACCCGTCGCACATCCTGCTGCCGATCGTCCCGATCGAACCTGCGAGAATTCCGGCCCCTGCCAGCGGGCGCTAATCCTGCGGCGCCTGGCCGAGCGGCCACAGCTCGAAGCGGCGCACGAACATCTCGGCCAATTCGGTCTGCAACAGCAGCTTGCCCGAGTCGGGTTTGACGTCGACCGCTTCGTTCACGGTCTTGCCATTAACCTTATAGAGCAGTTTCGGCCCGGCGGCGATCACTTCGAGCCTGGTCCATTCCCCCTGCGGACCGTCGACATCCTCGCGGCCGCGGAAACCGAGCTTGTCTTCCCACTCGACGTCGCGTCCGTACCAGTTGACGCGCCCGGCAGTGACGGTCGTCCGTTCGCCTCCCGCCTTCCAGACCATCTCTCCGTCGCGATCCTTGGCGATCTCGGCGGTCACCTGCGTGGGAAAGAGTCGGCCGGTCACAGGATCGGTCCCTTGCAAGACAAGCAGATCGCCCACGCCCCCTTCGATGATCTGCGCTTCGATCGAGGCCATCCAGGTGTTGCCATAGCCGCCGTCGGGCCCCCAGCCGTGAACCAGCAGCCCCGAGTCGCGGGTCTTGGCGGTGCGGTCTCCCCAGGTCTTCTCGCCCCACTTGTACTCGAGGATGAGGTGATAATCGCGATAGGCCTGCTGCGTGATCAGGCCGCCGAGCCCTTCGCCGGTGATGTGCAGCACCCCCTCTTCGACGCGGAAGTTCCGCTGGGGATCGGCGTACTTCGAATCGCGCAACCAGGTGTACAACCCTTCGAGATTGCGGCCGTTGAAGATGCGGATCGGCCCGTCGGTCGGCCGAATCGCCGCCTGGCGGTCGCGGTAGGGGGCCGGCTCGCCAGGGAGTTCCCGAATCGAGATATTGCGAAACGCCACGGGATCGTTATGGCCGGCGAAACCGAAGAAGCCGCTCGAACGATGCGCACCGGCCGGCACCGCACCCTCCTTCGATTCCTGCACCTGGCTGAGATCGGCGTCGACGATCGTGAAGCCGTTGAGCTCGACCGTCACGTGCGACCCGCGCATGGTGACTTGCTGGAAGTTCCACTCGCCCGTTGGCCGCAAGTATCCCCGTTTTGCGGGGACCAGCCCGTAGGCCGAACCGTGATACTGGCGCGGATCAAGATTGGCGTACATGGGATGCTCGTTGTCGAGCACCTGCAGCTCGAGCCCCTCGATGTGCGGCTGTCCCTGGCCCGAGAAGCGGACGGCCAGCCCGTTGTTGCCCCCGGGGGGGAGCTTGAACTCGAGCCGCGCGACAAAGTCGGCGTACTCGCGCGTGGTGAGGAGGTTGCCCCCTTTGCCCGACTTGCAGACGATGGCGCCGTCGACGACTTCGTAGTTGTCGGTTGCACCCTGCCAGCCCGCGAGGTCTTTGCCATTGAAGAGCGCGACGAACTTCTCGTCGGGCG
>JAEUIK010000672.1 GCA_016793185.1 Planctomycetaceae bacterium
GATGGGCGAATCGGCCGTCATCGAGTGAATGAAGGCAATGTCGTCGACACAGGTGGCGAGGTGCGGGAACAGCGTCGAAACCCACTGCCCGCACTCTCCATGCTGGGCGAAGTCCCAGCGTGTCTCAACGATGCGTCCCTGGTTCTTATGCCCCCCGCGGCCAAAGGTCTTAACCTCGATCGTCTTGTTATCCATGCCCTTCATCGCGGGCTTGTAATCGAAGGTATCGATATGGCTCGGACCGCCATACATGTAGAGAAAGATCACGCTCTTGGCCTTGGCCGGAAAGTGCGGTGCGCGCGCGGCCAGCGGATTGGTCCAGGCGCTCACGCCGTCGGCGGCCAACGTCTGGCGGGCCAGAAACCCATCGTCCCCCAGCAGGGCTGCCAGTGCCGTGCCCGTGAAACCGGCGCCGGCCTGCCAGAGGAACTCGCGGCGCGTGCGGCCGCAGAAGTTTCGCCCCGTGCCGTGATTGCTCATCGTCACTCTCGCTTGCTCAATCCAGATAGACGAATTCGTTGAGATTGTAGGCTGCGACGCAAAACTGCACGAGCGCCAGCTCGGGCGTCACCCGATGCTGTTCCTGGAGCGCCTGCAAGAGCCGCACGCCCCGTTCGACCTCGCTCGGCGCCGGCTCGCGCTGGAACAACCGCTGGAGGGCCAGCGCCACCTGTGCGGCCGGGTCGTCGCCGGCGCGCTCGCGCAAATAGTCGGCCAGCCGCGCCGCGTGTTCGTTCACGAACGAGCTATTGAGCATCCCCAGCGCCTGCGTCGGCTGCGTCGTGACGAACCGCGCCGGGCAACTCGCGTCGGTCTCGGGACCGTCAAAGCTCGCCAGCAGCGGCACCGCCAGCGAGCGTTTCACATGAATATAGATGCTGCGACGCGAGCTTTCGGCTGGCGACGACTGGCCCCAGCCAGCGCCAGGCATCGATTGTCCCGCCAGCACTTCAGCGGGAATCGTCACAAACACGCTGGGGCCGAACATCGCGTCGAGATTCAAAGTGCCATTGACCGCCAGGATCGAATCGCGGATCTCCTCGGCCGAAAGGCGCCGCATGTCGAAGCGCCAGAGGAGGTCGTTGTTGGGATCGGCCGCCAACGCCTTCGCGTTGGCCTGCGCCGACATCTGGTAGGTGCTGGAGAGCATGATCAGCTTGTGCAGGCGCTTCAGCCGCCACTCGCCTGCGACAAAGTCGGCCGCCAGCCAGTCCAGCAGTTCCGGATGGGTGGGGCGGTTGCCCTGAAAGCCAAAATCACTCGTCGAACGGACCAGCCCTCGCCCGAAATGGTAGTGCCAGACGCGGTTCACCAGCACCCGCGCGGTCAGCGGATTCGTGGGACTGGCGATCCACTGGGCCAGCGCCCGTCGCCGGCCCGTCGACGCGACGCCCTCGGCCGGCAACGCGATCTCGGGCTCGGGCGGCGAAAGGACCGACGGAAATCCTGGCTGCACCTCGATGCCCGGCGCGTGCGCGTTGCCGCGCACCAGCACATGCGTCGGCGGAGACTCGCGGCCGTGCTCTTTGACGCACAGCGCCTTGTCGAGGCCGGCCGGGCGATGGTTCGCCAGCTCGTCGCGGCGGGCCGTCAGCTCGGCGTAGCGGGAGAACTCCTCCGGCGTCAACGCCTTGCCGATCTGCCGGCGCGCGATCTCGACCCGCATCGACTCGCTCTTCCAGTCGTCCTTTTCGACTCCTACAAGGGCCGCGACCACCCGTTTGTCGAGTTCGCGGAGCGCTTCGCGCACTTCCTTGACCTGCTGCTTGTGGGCGGCAATCTGCTCTTCGTTCCGCCTAGTTTCCTCCGCGCTCGAAAATGTGCGGACCGACGCCTCGTCGATGCTCTCCTGCGACCGCGCGCCAAAGCGGCGCACGTTGCGGAAGAAGGCCAGCAGCCGGTAGTAGTCGGCCTGCGGCAGCGGATCCAGTTTATGGTCGTGGCAGCGTGCGCAACCGATCGACAGGCCCAAGTAGACCTCGCCCGTCGTGCGGACCAGGTCATCGAGATCCTCGTACAACTCCTGTTCGGGATCGACCGGTTCGTCCTGCCAGATGCCCAAGCGGTAATAGCCGGTCGCGATGATCGACTCGGGCGTGACTTCATCGAGCTCGTCGCCGGCCAGCTGCTCCGTGGCAAACCGATCGTAGGGCTTGTCGTCGTTGAACGAGCGAATCACGTAGTCTCGATACCGCCACACGAACGGCTTGGCGCCGTCACGTTCGTAACTGTTGGTCTCGGCGTAGCGCACCAGATCGAGCCAGTGCCGGCCCCAGCGCTCGCCGTAGTGCGGCGATTCGAGCAACCGATCCACGACGCGCTCGAACGCCTCCGGCGTTGAATCGGCCAGAAACGCAGCCACCTCCTCGGGCGTGGGGGGCAGTCCGATCAAGTCGTACGAGGCGCGCCGCAGCAAGGCTGTCTTCTCGGCGGCGGCGGCCGGCTGTAACCCGGCCGACTGCAGCTTCGCCCACACAAACGCATCGATGGGCGTCCGCCCCCAGCCATCGTCCTGCGTGACCGGCACTGCGTGAGCGACGA
>JAEUIK010000706.1 GCA_016793185.1 Planctomycetaceae bacterium
AGGAACTGGTCTCGATCTCGGTGGCCGGTCGGGAAAGACGATTCATATCAATAAGATTCTCGGGGAGGAATGAAGCTCAGGAAGGCCCAGCCGGCGTCAGCCCGCACAGTGCGGACCTGGCTCTCGCGCACCGTCGCTGCCGCGACGATTTCTTCCAGAGGAAAATGGCGCCCCGGGCAGGCGGTCGCCTTGAGTTCGCTGTGCGGCACGATGGCCGCGGGAGAAATCTGGTAGCGCTCCGCCAGCGTGGCGACGAGTCGCTTGAGCGCCGCGGTCTGGCGGGGGGTCGGCGGTGCGGCGTCGCAATCGCCAATGACGCAAACGCCAATGCCGCGGGCATTGTGGGCCGAGTCGCCGGCATGTGCGCCAGGCAATTGCTCGTGCCAACGAAACGTGGATGCGATCTCGCCGTCCGTCATCTCTTCGCCGTTGCCCACTACGAAGTGATAGCCGATTCCCAGCCAAGGCTGACCGCGCTCATCCGTGCGCTGCCGATGGACAGCGTCGATCGATTCGACCGAGCCCCCTTCGGTGCCACTATGGTGGAGAACAATATAACGCCAATCCCGCGGCGGCGCGAATGGCTTCCAGGAATCTTCCGCGGCAAGCGGCGTGCTGACGGGAGAGATCGCGGCAGCGGGCGGCGCCACGCGTGCCACGGCCGTCGGCGAAGCAGGCGGCTCGGCACGACGCGCCGCGACCCGCTCGCGCGAAGCTGCTAGCTCGGCCGTGGCGCGAGGATCGAGTCGAACCTGCACGCTGCTGAACTCAGGGGTCGCCACCACTGTGGGCCGGGCCGTCCAACAGCCCAGCACCCCGCACGAGGCGAGCGACGCCAGCGCCAGCAGCAGCCTCCGGGCCGGCGAGCGCCGCCCGCGAGCGGAATGACGATCGGGATAGCGATGGGCTGGTGTCACGCGCCCTACTCGAGCGAGAGTCGTTCGGTATTCGTCCGCGGCACGAGGCTCAGACGGCGTCAACGGCATCCATTCGACTCGACTGCGGCGCGATTCGCTCGCCCGCGCAGATTCTCCGCCGGGCTTGCTAGCATGCTTGCGCCAGCGGGCAGCGCAGGCCTGACGCTGATCCAGCCCCTGCAGCCGGTTCGGACTCTACTTCAATTTCAAACCGACTGTCAACGGCAGCCCAACGACCAAGAGCGACACGGGCACGCGCCGGCACGACGCGCAGGCTTGCCTGGCTGGCGGCGTGCGGTGGGACCGCGCCGACTAGCCCACCAGCTTGTTCATCGTCGCCACGAGTCCCTTCACGGCGTCGACGCTCTTTTGGAAAGCGGCCTGCTCGGTGGGCTCCAGCTTGAGCTCGATGATCCGCTCGACGCCGCCGGTGCCCAGGACGACAGGCACGCCCACGTAGTAGCCCCCGACGCCGTACTCCTTGTCGCAGTAGGCGGCGCACGGGAGCAAACGTTTCTTGTCGCGCACGATGGCCTCGACCATCTGCGCCGTCGCGGCGGCCGGAGCGTAGTAGGCGCTGCCGGTCTTCAACAGGCCCACGATCTCGGCGCCGCCGTCGCGCGTGCGCTGCACGATCTCTTCCAGGCGCGCCGCGGGGATCAACTGCGTGACCGGAATCCCGCCGACCGAGGTGCAACTCGGCAGCGGGACCATCGTGTCGCCATGACCGCCGAGCAGCAGGGCCGAAACGTCCTCGACGCTGACGCCGAGTTCCATAGCGAGGAACGTGCGATAACGCGCCGTGTCGAGCACGCCGGCCTGGCCGAGCACGCGGTTGGGCGGAAAGCCCGTCACCTGCAGGGCCCGCTGCACCATCGCATCGAGGGGATTGCTGACGACGATCACGACCGCATTGGGACTCGATTGCTTGATCTGCTCGGCGACCGAGCCGACGATCTTGGCATTGGTGCTGAGCAGATCGTCGCGGCTCATCCCCGGCTTGCGGGGAATCCCGGCCGTAATGACGACGACGTCGCTGCCCGCGGTGTCGGCATACGACGTGGTGCCGAGGATCTTCGCGTCGAAGCCCATGATCGGGGCCGCTTCGGCCAGATCGAGGGCTTTGCCGGCCGGCATTCCCTCGGTCTGCGGGATATCGAGCAGAACGATATCCCCGAGCTCATCCGCCGCGCACCAATGCGCCGTGGTGGCTCCCACGTTGCCTGCTCCGACAATCGTAATCTTCGCGCGACGCATGGAACCTCCTCGAACTCGATGTTACGGGACCGCTTGCAGATCCGACCACGCGCCGCGGCCGCGCCAGCAGGGACTTGAACGTGAGTATCCGGTTCAAGCGTCCCTCGTCAAGTGGGGGACGCGACGTCGGTCGCGGCCTGACTTGCGGCCGAACGAAGAACAGCGGCGCCGCGGCAAACGCCGCCGCGGCGGGGGCATCGCGCGGTCCCGTCAGGACCCCAAGTCGAGCGGCAACTCGTCGTGGCGCAGGTTGCGCCGCGTGCGCGCGTCCTCGCGCCGGCTGCGCCAGGCAACGAGCACCGCCAGCAGCACGATGCCCGCCAGGATCGCGGTCGCGACGCTCCCCAAGAAATTGCGCCGATCCTCCGGGGGGGCCGCGAGCGTCGGCTCGCGCCCGAGGCAGAGGGGCGCGACCTGGCGAAATCCCTCGCCCGACTGCTCCGCCAGCTTCGACCGATACGACCAAAGCTTGAGAAAGTAGGCGTGCACCCGCGCGGCGACGTTGAGATTCTCGCCCAACGGAAAGCCCTCGGGCACCGAGCGCACGCAGACGACGTGGATCAGCGGATTATGCGGCGCCGCCAGCCGCGGCACATCCACGAAGATCTCCAGCTCGTAGTAGTGGTCGATCCCGTAGCGCTCGATCACATCGGGGTCGTTCACGCGAATCCGCACGGCGCGGCGCACCACGCCGTCGAGCCAGAGGTTCGCGCCGACCAGCGTCGCGGGATCGGCGAACAGCCGCTGTGCAAACTCGGCCGTGACCGGGGTCGGCGCCGAGTCCGCCGCGCCGACGGCCGGTGCGCGGCCGACAGCGTCGAGCACGGCGTAGAATGCCTCACGATCCTCCCCTGTCAGACGCTGCCGCTGGCGCAGCTCGTCGAGCAAGCTCACATCGACTCCCAGGCGTCCCAGCGGCGTGTTGGGATGCCACTCGAGTCGCGGCGCGACGAAGACCGGGAGCGGCGTCGCACCGCCCCCTTCGTCCTTGAGAAAGAATCCCCAGGCTGCCACGGGCTGGGGCGCTGTAAACCCGCCCGGCCACGAGCGCGGGATCGTGGCGGTGTAGAGAATCGCCTTGTGGGGCGGGTCGGCCAGCTCCAGTTCACAACGGTAATACCGCGGCAGCTCGAAGCGCTCGATCAGCTCCGGCAACGGTGTGAGCGCTGTGACGCCGGTCGCCTGGCCCGCTAAACGGACGAGCTGCCCGCGGTGCGCGGCAGGGTCGGCCAATACCGCGCCGAGCGCCGCGGCCGAGCGTTCCGCCCGGAACAGGTCGAGTGCTCGCAGCCGCCGCAGGGTAAAGACGGTGCGCAACAGCGCCTCGGATTCGTCGTCGTGCAGCGGGCGTCCATCGATCAGGCTGCGGAAGTAACTTTCGTCGACGCCGTACAGCTCGAGTAACTCGCGCGACGAAAGGGTCGCCGCAGCCGCGGGTCGCGCCGGCGGAGCCGACGGTTCGGCCAGCGCGCCGCGGGCCGCGGCGCACGCGCCGGCTCCCACGGCCAACAGCAGGGCGAACTGACATCCGTAACGGCCCATG